>CAZTWR010000158.1:0-4671 GCA_964618055.1 uncultured Pirellulales bacterium
CGGCGTGCAGTTTTGTAAAGAAGGTCTTAACGCCTGTGATTCGTTCGGCGGAAACCATTTTTTCAGCCGGCTTTTTTGCAGCCGCCCCTGTCGGCTGAGCCGGTATCTCAATCTTTGGCGCATCCTTCGTGCCGCCACCGCCTAAATCCAACGGCGAATGTGAAACACTTGCACCGCTCATATCATCATCGTCAAAAGGAATCGGCTCATTGAGGTCTTCGGCAGGAGGAATTTTATCGATATCGAAATTGTCCATATACAGTCCCTCAACTAAAAATCCTAAATCCTATTTGGTAATCCCCAGTATACATCTACTTTCTTTATCTGCAAGCATATTCTCTAAAACCTGCGTCTTCGTCTCTTGTTAAATTAAAACATTAGACCAGGTTACATTTTTTTGCTACTTTCATCCAGATATGAGAAAGAAAAAACACCAAAAACCTGTAACCGTCGGCTTTATAGCTTTGGGCTGTCCTAAAAACATAGTTGATAGCGAAAGGATGTTAGCCGAAATCGCCGAAGCGGGTTTCCTAATAACCGCCCAGCCTGACCCACCAGAGGTATGGCGGGCTGATGTCATTGTCGTCAATACCTGTGGCTTTATTGCACCTGCTAAGGCTGAGGCGCTCGAAGCAATAAAACACGCTATAGATTGCAAACACAACGGCACCGTAAAGAAAGTGATTGTCGCAGGCTGTCTCTCGGAAAGGTTAGGCACGGAGCTATTCAATCAGGCAAATGGCATCGATGCCGTAGTCGGCCTCGGCCAGCGGGACGCAATAGCCCGGATAATCAAAAAAACTATCCGCTCCAAACAACCAGCCTCTTTCCTGTCTCAATCACCACACACAATCAGTGACGATAGAACCAGATTACTCATTACTCCGCGCCATTGGGCGTACCTGCGAATAAGCGAAGGATGCAATCACCGCTGCTCCTTTTGCACAGTACCAGCAATCAGAGGCCCATTTAGAAGCAAACCAAAAAAACTTATCCTTGATGAAGCTACTGAATTGGTTTCCGCAGGTGTGGTCGAACTAAACGTCATAGCACAGGATACTACCAACTACGGCCGTGATTTGAAAATAAAAAATGGTCTCAGCGAGTTGATAAAAGAACTTGAAAAAATCTCCCATCTGGCATGGATTAGATTGATGTATCTATACCCAGCAGGAATTACAGGCCGGCTAATCGAAACCATCGCAAAAAGTGAAAAAATCGTCCACTATTTCGATATCCCCATGCAGCACATAAACGACAAAATCTTACAGGATATGCGCCGGCCTAACACCAAAGAACGCATCTGCTCTCTTGTTGAAAATCTGCGGACAAATCTCCCCGATGCTGTACTGCGAACCACCCTGATTGTTGGCTTTCCCGGCGAAACCGACCGGCAATTTAACGAGTTGCTGGACTTTGTCAAATTGACTAAATTCGATGCGCTTGGTGCTTTCAAGTACTATCCTGAATCCGGCACGGCCGCCGCAGAGATGCCCGGCCAGGTCCCGGATAAGATAAAACAACAAAGACTCGAAGAATTGATGCTGACCCAGCAGAAAATCGCCTTTGCCAAGAACAAAAACCAAATCGGCAGCAAATTTACCTGCCTGGTCGATTCCGTTGAAACAAAAAGCACCGCGAGGGGACGCTTCTACGGCCAGGCACCCGATATCGACAGCCTCTGTATCATAAAGGGCTGCGCAGCGAAGCCTGGCCAATTCGTTGATACAAAAGTTATAGGTACAAAAGACTACGATTTAATCGTTGAGCAGATTTAATATTGAATTACAGCACAGAGAAAAGTACACTCAGGTTTATGCTAAAGCAGATTCCCAACATCCTGACATTGGGTCGATTTGTTTTGACGGCCATTTTCCTGATTATGCTTCTTTACTCACCGCGATTCTATGCTCAGGGTGAGCTGCCCTTTCCGGATTTTCTTGACATTGCTTTTATCATCTTTGTAATTGCTGGCCTTACCGATGTGATAGACGGCCCCGCCGCAAGGAAATTAGGTGTTGCCAGCAAGTTCGGGCGAATGATAGACCCACTCGTTGATAAAATTCTCGTCTGCGGCGGATTTATTTGTTTCGCAGTAATCGGAGAGCCGAAACTTTTTGATTTCAATCCAACCACAACGACCATAATCCATTGGTCGGTGGCCGGCATTATCATTTTAAGAGAGGTTTACGTTACCATACTGCGCCATATTGCCGAAGCTCGCGGCGTCAATTTTGCCGCCACAGTCTCCGGAAAAATCAAGATGTTTTTGCAATCCTTCGCCATCGGAACGGTGGTAATAAAGATGGCCCACGTTCAGACCGCAACTTGGGGATATTGGTTTACCACCATAACGTTCTCGCTTATGCTGATAGTTACTATTATTTCCGGCTTAAGGGCTACCCAAAGAAGCTCCTGGAAAAAAGCAGCAAGTTAAAAATGTCATATACCGAGATACCCGCAACGTAAAGTCCCGGATAAACCCCACCTGCAAAAGAAGTGCCTCTGCAAAAAGATTTTTTTCGCGCTTTTTTCCAATTCTGCTAATAAACACAAAAGCCATTCATTGACATAATCAAGTTTTAAGCTATGATATAAATGCTACTTGTAGTACTGGAGGACAGCTTAAGTTATGGCAAATAAAGGCTTTACGCATCTTCATCTGCACAGCCAATATTCGCTTCTCGACGGTGCAATATCTCTCGACAAATTGCTCAAGCGCTGCAAACAACTGGAAATGGATGCCGTAGCCGTTACCGACCACGGTAATATGTTTGGCGCCGTCGAATTCTATACAAAAGCCCAGGCCTGCCACATCAAACCAATCCTTGGCATTGAAGCATATATCGCCCCGCGCAGCAGATTCGACAGGACAAAAAGCAGCATCACTGACGCCGCATATCACTTGATACTTTTGGCTGAAAACAACACCGGCTATCAAAATCTTTTGAAACTGGCAAGTATCGGCTTCACTGAAGGATTTTACTATCGTCCCAGAATTGACAAGGAAATCCTCGCCGAGCTAAACGCCGGGCTGATAGCCACATCAGCCTGTCTCAAAGGCGAGCTTGCAACCCTGCTGGCCAGGGGCGATGAAAAGGCGGCCGCTGCCGCTGCAGAAAGCTATATGAAGATATTCGGCCATGATAGATTTTTCATCGAAATCCAAAGTCACGAAAATGACGACCCAAGCATCTGCGAGGCACTGATAAATCTTGCAAAAAAGACGGGGCTGCCGCTGGTCGCCACCAACGATGTGCATTTTTTACAGGAAGACGACTGGGAGGCGCACAATTGTTTGTGCTGTATAAGCACCGGCAAAAACGCTGATGACCCCAACAGAATGATTTATCCAAAAGATGTTTTCTTAAAAGGTGCTGAACAAATGCGGTCAAACTTTGTCGAGCTGGCCCCCGAGGCCTGCGACAATACCCTGGCCATTGCCGAGCGTTGTAATGTGGAGCTTGATTTAAAAAGCCGCCATGCCCCCCGCTTCAAACCTGCCGACGGCACAACCGCCGAAGAGTTTCTCACTAAATTATGTTATGAACGGGCTGAGCAGATATACGGCCAAATTACAGACAAAATAAAAGAACGGCTCGACAGAGAACTGAACATAATCGAATCAAAAGGCTTCGCCAGCTATTTTCTTATCGTCTGGGACTTCTGCAATTATGCCCACGAAAACAACATCCCCGCAGGTGCAAGAGGCAGCGGCGTAGGCACACTCGTGGGGTACTGCCTCGGATTGTGCGATGTTGACCCGATTCGATACGATTTGCTTTTCGAGCGATTTATGGACCCGCAGCGCAACGAAATGCCTGATATTGATATCGATATCTGTCAAGATGGCCGGGCCAAAATCATCGACTACGTCCGCCAGAAATACGGCCATGTTGCACAAATCATAACTTTTGGAACAATGAAAGCTCGGGCCGTTATCCGTGACATCTGCAGAGTACTCGGCGTACCACTGAGCGAGGCCGACAGATTAGCAAAGCTTGTCCCAGATTCTCTTGGTATAACACTCGATAAAGCCCTAAATACCGAACCAAAGTTAAAACAAGCTTACGAACAAAGCGAGCAAACAAGAAAAGTAATTGATATCTGTAAAAAGCTCGAGGGCCTCGCTCGCCATGCATCCGTTCACGCTGCCGGCGTTGTCATTGCCGATGAGCCATTGACCAATTTTATACCCCTCTATAAGGCAGCTGACTCCAACGACATCATAACCCAGTTCGAAGGGCCTATGGTTGAAAAAGTTGGCCTATTAAAGATGGACTTCCTTGGCCTGAAGACCCTAAGCGTCCTGGAGCGAGCTCACCAATTAGTCGCTAATCTCCATGGCCAAGACATCAAACCGGGAAAAATCGACCTCAGTGACCCCAAGGTTTTTGAATTATTCTCCAGCGGCAAAACAAAGGGGGTCTTCCAATTTGAGTCCGCCGGTATGCAGGACTTACTGATGAAAATGAAGCCTGATAGAATCGAAGACCTTATCGCCGCAAACGCACTCTATCGGCCGGGCCCGATGATACTAATCCCTGATTACATCGACCGAAAGCACGGTGCAAAATGGTCTCTGCCGCACCGGATTATGAAAGAAATCCTGGATGAGACCTACGGCATTATGGTCTATCAGGAACAGGTAATGCGAATCTGTAATCGCCT
>CAZTWR010000159.1:0-4661 GCA_964618055.1 uncultured Pirellulales bacterium
TGAAGATGCACCACACCTTATATATATGCCCGAATCAGTCTTCTCTTTCGATAAACTTGTAACCGATGTCAAGGAGGTGCTCAAGGCGCTGGGCAGAGTCTTTATCGTTACAGGCGAAGGACTTAAAGATGAAAAAGGCGAATACATAACAACAGATAAGGGGGCATTCAGCAGGGACAGCTTCGGTCATGTTCAGCTTGGCGGTGTAGCGGAGATGCTCAAGGCAGTCATCGAAAAAGAAGTTGGCATAAAGGCCCGATTCAACAAACCAGGCACAAATCAGCGAAGCGCCATGCACTTTGCCTCGCTGACCGACGTCAACGAGGCGTATATGTGCGGGCAGATGGCTGTTAAAGCAGCCTTCTCCGGCGAGAACGGCAAAATGATAACCCTCGTTCGACAAGAGAGGCAAGAATACAAATGTAACACAGGCCTTGCAGAACTTAGTGACGTGGCTAACGGTGAAAAGAAAGTTCCGGCTGAGTACATAAATGATAAGGGCAATCATATCACCGACGCAATGCGGGATTACGTTCGGCCTTTAGTGCAGGGCCAAGCGCCCATCACGATTGACAGAAACGGACTGCCGGTGTTTATGAGGTTCGCGCGAAAACCGCTGGGAAAAAAATTGTCTGACTATCCCTAACCTTCGCTAATAGAAGAATGGATGAGTCAATAGAAAGCAAGAAACACTACGCCCTATCCAAATGGTTACTCATATTAAGCTGGGTAGCAATGGTTATTTTTGCCTTTTACGCCTGCACACATATGATTCATGCAGGTGATACGTGGGTTGCAATGGCCTGTGGCCGACATCTTATCAACCAAGGGGTGGATACAGTTGAGCCCTTCAGCACAAACTCACGCAAAGCGGACCTAACCCAAAAGGATATTGAAAGCTGGTCCGGGCCAGCCAAGTGGATTGCGAAACAATTCGACATTGAGACGGTTAAATACTGGCATCCTACCGGCTGGATAAATCAAAACTGGCTGACGCATGAACTTTTCTACTGGTTAACCCATAAATCTGTTTTGGCAGACGCCAAAAACCTCTCATTCAATTCGCTGGTTTACCTGAAGCTCGCAATTTATATAGTCACTGTAATTTGTGTTTTTTTCGTAGGCGTTAATTTGGATGCCAACCAGGTTCTTTCAGCAGCTTGTGCCTGCTTTGCAATGTTTGTAGGCCGTAGTTTCTTATCCATTCGTCCGGCGGACCTGTCAAACATGCTAACAGCCGTTTTTCTGCTTGTGCTTGTTCTTACCACCTATCGAAACGTATTGTATATTTGGCTTATCGTCCCGTTGGTGATTCTCTGGTGTAATATCCACGGTGGGTACATTTACGCTTTCATAATGCTTCTGCCGTTCGTTGCTCTGAACTTTATAACAAGATTTTTTCCCCAAAGATTTCTTTCCATCAGCCTAAAGGGTGTGGTACACAGCATTACCGCCGGGATTGCTGCTCTTCTAATAATGATTGTATTTAATCCCTTTCACCTGGCAAATCTGACTCATACTTTTGTCATCATCCTCAGCAAAGACGCCGAGCTTTGGCGTACCGTTAATGAATGGAAAGGCGCTTTTGAATGGGGTACTCTCATAGGTGATGAAATACCGTTTTTAGTAATGTTTATAATCGCCTTGGTGATGCTGGTTCTTTGGCTGGTTACTCTGTTTATTGGTCCGCGTATTGTTAAAACGCATTCTCGACAAAATTCCTCGCAACAACAAAGCGATGACGAATTTCAATGGCCGCGAATCGACATTGCCTTGATAGTTATTGCTGCTCTGACAGTTTATTTGGCTATCCGTTTCCGACGGTTTATTCCCACTGCTGCAATAACCACCTGTCCGCTTATAGCAATGTTCATCAGCCAAATGATTCGTATGATTTCGGCCTGCCGCAACCTCCGCAAGCAAAATCGCGCGATTGTCTCAGCAGTCGCATACAATTTACAAATATTTCTTGTCCTTGCTGTTACCATAGCAGTTTTAACTCTCACTGTCTGGTTTGGGCTTAAATTCAAGCGTGTTTATCTAGACCCCTGGCCAAAAGATCCAAAATTTAATTCCGTTTTTATGCGGATGACCTTCTCTGGTTTCAAACCATTTTGCGCCTGTAAGTTTATAAGAGACAACAAACTGAAAGGGAAAATGTTCAATTGCTGGACCGAAGGGGGCTTTATTGCCTGGGGCCAGATACCCGACTCGAATACAGGCCGAATACCTCTGCAGTTATTCATAGACGGCAGAGCCCAAGCTGCCTATGAGGCCAAAGTCTATGCGGACTGGTTGAACATTCTGTGGGCAGGACCAATTGCTCAAAGTGCTAAGGCCAGAGAAGATAAATTGAGCACCGCTGATTATACAAAAATTAGCCAGTGGATAGATAAGCAGCTAAGAGAACGCGATATCCGGGTGGCCTTAATACCTTTGACTCATTTTGATGAACCTTTTGTAAAAGCCCTTGAAAGTAACCCCAATTGGGTCCTTATCTTCTTCAACAACAAACAAAAACTGTTCGTTGACAAAAGAACTGACCACGGCAAGGAACTTATCGAGGGTATATTCAACGGTAAGACAATATATCCAGATGATTTCTCCAGGAATCTTATCAAAGCCCATCGTATGTTCTTGTACGGTCAAGGAAAAACTGCGAGGCAGCAAGGGCTCGACTTTGCTATCAAGGCATTTAACTTAAATCCGTCTGAAGCTGCGTTGGACATGATAATGTTCGCGTCGCGATTTAGTGAGCTGAGAGGCCGCCTTAATAACTTTTGCCAGGGTTATCTCGATGACTTTGTAAAAAATAAGAAGCTCTATGCTAAACAGGATGGCTATTTTCACAGAATTGCATCAGCATTTACTATATGCCGCTATTTGCAGAAGATTGCCGAAAAACAAAAAGATGTTAAACTTGTAAAATATTATGACGCTGAGATGAAACAATACAATTATGAGCGGAAAAAGATGTTTAAAAACTCAAATTGGTAGTGTGTGATAAAAGGACTGCTAAAGGGTGATTTTAGAAAAGTATTCATTTGGGGTTGGGGATAGATTTGGTCGCCAGGGAAAAGCCCAGTTGCAAGTCATAATAAATGCAAAGAAGGACGGCATTAACATTACGCCAGTCTGGAACAAATCCCACCGTGAACACACAATCATCAAAACTGTGCCCGGCGATGTCCGCACCGAAGCCGATGAAGCGGTCAGGACGCCGGGATGGAACAACGCCGAATTCGCCGATGCGCTGCGTCACGACCAGTCCTGTGATAAATACAACCCTAATTTTCGCCAGCTTATGCACGTGGCATACAAAATTGCTGCCGAAATGGGCATAGATTGTTTGAATGTACTGGAAAAACATGAGAAAATAATCTCACAGAAGGTAATGAAAAATATTTACGAACGACATATAAAACCTATTTTTATGGAATAATCGTATAAGGACAAAATAAAATGAAAGAATTGTTTGACCTGACAGGTAAAGTAACTGTGATTACCGGTGGCGGTGGTATTCTGTGTGGAACGATGGCTAAAGCACTGGCTAAGGCAGGAGCAAAAGTTGCTGTGCTGGATTTAAGGAAGGAGGCGGCTGTCAAAGTTGCTGACGATATCAAGGCCGATGGCGGCAAGGCCGTCGCAATTAAATGCGATGTGCTTCAGAAGGACAACTTAAAAGCTGCCAAAGAAAAAGTAAATGCCGAATTTGGCAAAATAGATATACTGATTAATGGTGCCGGCGGCAATAAGAAAGAAGCCACCACTTCACCGGAGCTGCCATTTTTTGACTTGCCACTGGATGCTATTCGGTTTGCTTTCGAGTTGAATTTCATCGGCACCTTGCTGACGACACAGGTCTTCGGCAAAGAGATGGCGGAAAACAACAGCGGTATAATATTGAATACTTCCAGTACGAGCGCTTTTCGCCCCTTAACCAAAGTCTCGGCTTACTCAGCTGCCAAAGCCGCAGTTAATAATTTTACGCAATGGCTTGCGGTGTATATGTGTCAGAATTATTCAAAAAATATTCGCGTCAATGCGATTGCGCCGGGGTTTTTCCTAACCGAGCAAAACCGGTTCCTCTTAACTGATGAAAAAAGCGGCGAACTGACCAGCCGTGGCGAAACAATAATAGAGCATACACCAATGGGAAGATTCGGCCAACCAGATGAGTTAATTGGAGCAGCTTTCTGGTTGTTAAGCGATGCAGCGAAATTTGTTACCGGCGTGGTTGTCCCCGTTGACGGAGGGTTCTCAGCTTTCAGTGGAGTGTAAACGAACAGCGAACAGCGTGTAGCGGACAGCGGACAGTTCAAATTTGCGATATTCGATTGGTGATTTTCGATTTTTAGCCACGGATTAACTTTTGAATCCGCCTTCGCCAAGGCTTCCGTCTTCGCTGAAGCTACGCCGGACAAGTCGGCGGACGAGATTGGGTTTGATTGGGTTTGTTTTTCCATCGTCAAAAGGCCTGATTTATTTTCATAATCCTTTGTGAGATAGAGATTTAAGTTCATTTCAGCTTTTAGGAAATTGGGTTTGTTTTGCATAATTTGTTATTTTTGATTGAGATATTTTCAGCCACAGAGAACACAGATGACACAGAGAAATGAATTATAAACAATGTTAATCGGTTAAATAGTAATTGGTAAATG
>CAZTWR010000160.1:0-4651 GCA_964618055.1 uncultured Pirellulales bacterium
TATGAACAGGTGAGGGCGAATCTGATTTCTGCGATTAGCTAGAGCCTGTCCGGTCTGGCGAAATTTGATTTGTAATAATAATGCAATTAGAACTGTTTGCCTTCAAAAAAAGCTAGTATCTGCAACCACTAACATAGCCGATGGATAATTATCGATCTAGACGATTTCACATATCCATATGATGAAAATGAAAGTGGGAGAGAAATTCACACGAATTGACCAGGTAGTTGCTTGGCGGCTTTGTACAGGCTGCGGAGCGTGTGTTGCGGCTTGTCCGGAGCACAATATCGAATTGGTTGACGTAGTCAACCAAGGGTTGCGGCCGGTAGTAAATTCGGCAAAATGCCAGAAGTGTGGCGAATGTGTTATGGTTTGCCCGGGAATAGAAGTATCTCGCGGACTTTTCAGTAAAGAAAGTTTGGTTGAGCTTATGCAAGCGTGGGGGCCGGTTCTTGAAGTATGGGAGGGTTATGCAAGTGACCCGGAGATCCGCTTCAAAGGCTCCTCCGGTGGTGTGGCCACAGCACTGGCATTATTCTGTCTGGAGAAAGAAGGCCTTTCTGGCGTGCTGCATATTGGCGCGTACCCTGAAACTCCCCTGAGAAATGTCCCGGTTTTCAGCAAGAATAGGCAAGAAGTTTTGGCATGTACCGGTTCACGGTATTCGCCGGCAGCTCCATGTGCGAAGCTGGATTGGATAGCCAATGCCAAGAGTAAATGTGTTTTTATCGGTAAACCGTGCGATGTTGTTGCACTACGAAAAGCCCAAGCAGCAAATCCGAAACTTGGTGAAAAAGTCTTGTTGGCAATGAGTATATTCTGCGCCGGGACGCCGAGTACAGCAGGTACATACAAAGTTCTTGAATCACTTGGTGTCAAACCTGAAGAGGTCGAGGAATTCAGATATCGTGGTTGTGGTTGGCCCGGCGAGACCATAGTAAAGATTAAAGGTTGCGATGACCAAAGCCAAATGAGCTACGAGCAGTCCTGGTCTAACATTTTAACCAAGTATGTACCGTTAAGGTGTCAATTGTGTCCTGATGGAACCGGTGAACTAGCAGATATTTCCTGTGGCGACCCGTGGTATCGAGATGCAGAAGCAAACGATGCTGGTTACTCAATGGTACTAGTCCGAACAGAGAAAGGCCGACAACTATTGAATAAAGCTGTCGAATCTGGTTATATTCAATTAAGCAAAGTAGAGCCAAAGGTTTTGCCGTTATCACAACAATCACTGCTTATGAAAAGACGTAACCTTTGGGGTAGATTGCTGGCGATGCGAATATTGCGAGTACCTGTTCCTAAATATAGGGGTTTTCCTTTATTCAGAAACTGGCTTAGACTACCAGCAATAAAAAAAATGAGTTCGGTTCTTGGTACTTTTCGCCGTATTCTTACACGACGATTGTGGCGATTTCTTCCGGATGATGGATGTACATCTAATTGCATCAATGAGGTGGAAAAAGGTTTTGACGGACCAAGAAAGTTAGGCGCAAACAATGGATAATGTGACTTTGGGTATTGCAGGGACAGCTTCACTGCTGGTGTTATTCTTACGGCCGACCCGTGCATTTGCTGTTTATATAGCAGTTCTACTTTTTTATCCGACCTATGTCGTTGTCACCGTCGGTACGGTTGATATATCGGCCAGTCGGATTGTAATAGCTGTATTATTAGCCAAATGCTTAGCCTATGAGAACTTGCGGAGTAGATTCAAGTGGTGCCGGTTGGATGGGTGGGTAGCATTTTATATGGGTATTACCATTGTAATTATGTGTATTACCAGTCCACCCCTCGAAGCTCTGGAAAACCGAGCGGGATTTTTAATGGACACCTTTCTTGCTTATCTGGCCGCACGTTTTTGCATAACCGACCGAGCTGCATTGATTAGTGTGGTGAAATGTGTAGGTGTTATATTGGTTCCTTTAGCAATCCTGGGTGTATTGGAATCCGCCGCTGACTGGCGGCCATACGCATCATTCCGACAATATTGCCCTTGGCGATCAGAGGGGAAAATACATGAGGCCCGTTTCGGATTTAAAAGGGCAGAGGGCCCTTTCAGTCATGCAATAATGTTTGGAACATGCTTTGCAATGCTTTTGCCGTGCCTTTGGTCACTGAGACACCAGCGTGATTACTGGCGAAGCTTGGCCTACATATTGTCAGGCGTAGCCATCATAGGTGCAATGAGCAGCATGTCCGGCGGTCCCTGGAATACGCTTATAGTGGTCATTTTCATCCTCGCACTGGAAAGATATAAACATTGGGTTAAGCCACTGTTAATATTTCTCGTGCTTTCATGTATATTCATTGAAATAGCCAGTAACAGACCTTTCTACCATGTAATTGTATCTTACGCTAATCCACTTGGGGGCGCTGCAGGTCACCGTGCTGTAATTATTGACTGTGCGATAGAGGATATCGGTAAATGGTGGCTGGTTGGGTATCGTGGCCAGGACCCTGGCTGGGGGCCGAGATTAGGAATGGCTTTTACAGATGTGACAAATGGGTTTGTTTTGGCTGGTGTTTATTACGGCATACTTGGAGTTATTGGTCTTTGTGCCATCTTTACCAGTGCTATACGAATGATAGTTCGATTGCACAACCTGTCATATGAGCCTGTGGTAAAATCTTGGTGCTGGGCCTTGGGCACTATACTTATTGCCGTGATAATTACGCTTATGGGCGTTGGTCTTTTTGGGCAGACAAGAACCATATTCTACTGTATTCTCGGGGTGGTTGGTTCAGCGCCTAATTTGGTGGCTAAGAAAATTATGTCGTCTACGAAATACGAATATAAGATTGTTGGAATCAGGCATAGTATGGACGAATGTGTGGTACGATGAAGAATATATTGAGAAAGCTTGCCCCTTTTATCGATCCCTTTTTGACTCCCTTTACCTTCTTCAGTGCAATTCTATTTCTTGTAATGCGGAAGACAGGAATGCAGCATTTCAAAATTAATAGAAGAATACTAATGAAGATAGGTGTGTTTCCTATAATGGATCACTTTTATGAACCGATGTTTAATCCGAAGCACTTAATACATTCCCCAAGAGTAGATAGAGTATTGCCGGGGATAGACCTCAATGTGACTGAGCAGTTAAATCTGTTGAGTAAGTTTCATTTTAACAATGAACTAATTTTGTTTCCTTTAGAAAAAGGAAATGAGATGGATTTCTATTACCACAACGGCAAATTTGGCCCAGGAGATGCAGAATACTACTACAATATAATCAGACTCTATAAGCCTAAGACAATCGTAGAAATCGGGGCAGGCTACTCTACCTTGATGGCAATTAATGCCATACTTGCAAATAAGGGGGGAAATGCAGAATACAGTTGTCAGCATATTTGTATTGAGCCGTATGAAAGGCCATGGCTCGAGCGATTGCAAGTACAGCTAATTCGAGAGCGCGTCGAAAAAATTGATGAGACGCTTTTTTCACAATTGGGGCAAAATGATATTCTGTATATTGACTCATCTCACGTTATACGACCCCAAGGTGATGTTTTATTTGAAAATCTGAAGCTATTTCCGAATTTGAAATCTGGTGTACTAGTTCATATTCACGATATTTTCACACCAAAGGATTACCCTGAATGGGATTTTGTTCATTTTTTTAACGAACAATATCTGGTAGAGGCGTTTTTGACCTGTAACGCTGAGTTTAAGATAATCGGCGCCTTAAACTATCTGCAGCACAATCATTTTTCAGAACTTGCATCCAAGTGCCCTATATTGAAGAGCGAACCAGATGAAGTGACGGGTTCCTTTTGGATTATGAAGAAATAACAAGATGGCTTAAACGACGCTGGCGTAATTTATTGCAAGTCACAAAAGATAACAGGCATTAAACTGGGGTAAACAAATCATAACTTTATTTCTTTCAAGTACTTGCGTAGTAGTTTTTCTTTACATTGGAGTGCCGTGGATTCACGGTAGGTGTTCACGATTGCTCATGAAAAGGAAGGTTGGTAAGGCTAAGGCCTTAGTATTGACTTTTGACGATGGGCCCGGAACCAGATTGACACCCGCTATCTTAAATATACTTGAAAAATATAATGCCAAGGCTACATTCTTTCTTCTTGGTGAGCATATTCAAGAGCACAAAGAAATTGTCAGACAAATAGCAGAACAAGGACATGAAATCTGTTCGCATGGTTACAAGCATATGCATTACTGGAGAGAATCACCCTTTCAGGCCCTGGCCGACATAAAAAAAGGATGGCAAACTATTAATACAGTGTTAGGGGCTAAAAGAAGTAAATACCCCTTTCGCCCACCCCACGGAAAGCTCAATATTATATGTTTGTTTTATTTGTGGATGCGTAGGGTGCCAATTGTGTACTGGACCATCGATGTAAGGGATACCTGGCCCCCGGAAAAACGCGACGGTCAAAGAATGGTCCTACGGATTAAGAAAGCAGGAGGGGCGGTAACACTGGCTCATGATTTTGATCGTTCCGACGATACTACCGACCGCTTTGTGCTTGAGTCAACTCGCTCGATTTTAACAATGGCCAAACAGTCAGATTTGCAGATGCTTACTGTTTCACAGTTACTGGAGAACAAAAAATGAGACTTGCGATGGCATATCCCAACAAACACTCCACGGAAAGCCAAATGTCCCTTGGCTTAGGGTATCTG
>CAZTWR010000161.1:0-4611 GCA_964618055.1 uncultured Pirellulales bacterium
CGAGTTTGGTAAAAAATATGGCATTAAAATCCATGTAAGAAGCAGTATTAAAGAAGAAGATGGAACAATAATTACTCACGAGGTGCCACAAATGGAAGATATAGTGGTTTCAGGAGCGACCGTCCAGAAAAATATGGCCAAGATAGACCTTATCAACGTAGATAACAAACCGGGCAATGCCGCAAAAATCTTCGCTTCGTTAGCAAATGCCAAAGTGGTTGTCAGCGACATTATGCAAACGGAAGTCAGTAGCAAAAAGGCAAACCTGTCGTTTTTGATTGGCATTTCGGATTTGACCGCTGCCAAAGACGCTATAGAACAAATCAAAGGCGAGATTAATTGCGAGAGCATCTTTATTCGGGACGATATCGCTGAGCTTTCCGTGGTTGGCGTTGGTATGCGAACTCATTATGGTGTTGCCGAAAAGATGTTTGGAGCACTGGCTGAAGCCAAGGTCAATATCGATTCGATTACCACCAGTGAAATCCGCATCAGCTGCGTTGTGAATAAAGAGCAGGCCGATGAAGCTTTAAGGGCCGTCTCTGCCGCCTTTGAGTTGGACAAACCCGCCGAACAACGAGCAAAAAGTTAACCGCAGAGCGCAGAGATTTTTTAATATTGTCATTCCTGCGAAAGCAGTCCGCAGGACGCCTTACGGTGGAATCCATTTTCCCTTTTATTTTTGTCTTTTCTCTGTGGCAAGAAAAAACAAAAACACTTTTGCGATGAGCAAACGCAGGCGTTCCATCATCTTCACCCTATGTTTGCTGCTGATAGCGGTACTTGTCTGGCTTGACCACAGCCCTCTCAGACGCACCTGGCAGGCCCAGCCTAAATCCAAAGAACAGGCAAAGGCCTATGATTTCGAAAAATACCACAAAAAAACCTTCACCGTTGCAAATGTTGTTGATGGTGACACTATTGATATAGATGTCCCCGATGGCAAATACGAACGCACAAGAATGCGACTCTGGGGGATTGACACGCCGGAGACAAAACATCCTGAAAAAGGCGTAATGTATTTCGGCCCTGAAGCTGCTGAATTTACTCGCGAATTAGCTCTTGGAAAGCAGGTTACTGTTTATCTCGAAGAGCGTCGCACAAGGGGCAAATTCGGCAGACTGCTGGCTTATGTCCAGCTGCCCGATGGCAGATTCCTGAATGAATCTCTGCTCACCGAAGGTTTTGCTTACGCAGATTTGCGCTTTCGCCACAGCTTTTATCACAAATATCAGCAGTTGGAAGCCGTTGCCAGAAGCGGCAAAAAGGGGCTGTGGAAAAAAGTTACAATCGAGCAGATGCCTCAATGGCGACAACAAAAAATGAAAAATTAAAAAGCAAAATGCAAAATGACAAATCAAAATTCAAAAAGAGAAAATTTTGCAATTTGCAATGTAATTTTGATATTTAATTTTTGAATTTTAATCTTCTTAATATCAACCCGCCCAAGCCGAGCAGCAAAAGTGTCGCAGGCTCAGGGACTAGAGCACATCCAACTAATCTGACTGTTGGAATAATATCTGGGTCTTCCATAATTATACCACCACGGATTGTGTTCTCGGCAATACTGACATACACAGCTGAGGCACCATTCGGATCAATTGCGACCCTACAGAGGGTGTCACTAACCAACGGAGCATTCTCTGCGCCCGAGTACAGCGAAACCATCTCGATAGTAATGCCACCTGTACCCAAACCAGGCTGAGTGCCAGGGTGATTAGTAGGGTCTGCAACCGGAGTACCCCAATCGATGACTTCGCCAGTGACTGGGTCGATCTGAATCGAACCTGGGAAAATACCATAGCCGGGGTCAGCAGCAGTGCTCTCACCCACCTTGTAATCGCTGATCGACTCGATGGTTGCTCCACCCTCAACCGTGATGTCTAGCGCAAATGCTCTTACCAGGCAAGGTTCTCCAGATGCATCGTAACTGAGTTCAGCTATCCAATTACCCAAATCCCCACAAGTGATGGTAACAGTTGCCACTGCTGGCGGAGTTAACAATAACACAGCAAGGATTGAAACAGTCATTCTCATTTTGTCACCCCGCAAAAATCGCTATTCTTTCACAACAAAATACAATTGTTTATCCGAACCTTTGCCGTGCAGGCGTGTATGTAATTATAGCTACACTGTCATGCCTAAAACGAGCATTACACGGTGAGCCTTCTTCCCCCACTACTGATGACAAGTTAACAACATAACGGCTTTTCTCTCTATGTCAAGGAAAAAAGACCGATAAAAAAGAATATTTTTTTGTAGGAATCGACGGTAAGACCTGAAAAATGGGGTTTCGGTGATTTTTTTTCGCAGAGTTCGCAGAGATTTTTAATATTGTCATTCCTGTCCGCAGAGCAGTAAGGCATCCCTTTTGAATCCGCCTTCGCCAAGGCTATGGCGGACAAGATTGGGTTTGATTGGGTTTGATTGGGTTTGTTTTTGGAGTTGCGAAGGCGCCCTTGGTTTTCATAATCCCCTGCTGAATAGAGGTTTAATTTCATTTTGGCTTCTCGGAAATTGGGTTTGTTTTGCGTACTTGATTCTCGATGCTCGATACTGGATGCTCGATATTCCATCAATAGTCTGATTCAAATTTAGATTTTGGTACTACATTCTGGGCCGGCGGGACCTAAGACCTTGCCCTACGGGGCGGTTGAGCGTTTGCTTTCTGGCAAACATGCGGTAATTTTAACATATTTTCGAACAAAAATCAACAAAAAAATGACCGAAAAAGCACTTCTTTGGCCCCCCATTCTACATTATCAATTCTCTATTTAACCACACCATTTTAACAGTCGCCATTCCGATTTACACTTGAACTTCTCCTCTATTCCGTGAAAATACCCTCATATCGGTTCCCATATCTAGATTTGGGTTATAAAAATATGCTGAATATAGTTGGTGTCTTAGGTTTGGCAGTAAGTACATATGGAATATTTCTTTACCTTACGGGTAAGGACATATATCGTGAAAAATTTATCGGCTGGTTGAACGCCCCACGTCCTTCATTCAGTACATATTATCAAACATATCTGCAAAAGGGCTTAGATAAGCTATATGACTGGTTCGGTGCCCCATTCAGCGCAAAAGCTTTAACCCTCAACACATTCTTTGCTATTTGTTATGCATTCTCATTTTTTGCCGTGTCATGGATTTTGGGCCAAAGTGGTAAAATCGGAATTTCATACATCATGCCGCCCTTTTCGACCATTAGGAGAATTTTAAATGGAATTTTATTCATTTTGCTTATATATATTATTCGTAAGTGTAGAAAAATTGACTCAAGGATCGAAAACTTACTTTCCAAAAGAATACCATCCAAAGTCGTTCCCTTGATTTACCGTCTCTCAGCTTCCGTCTTAGTTATAATCCTTTCTTTGATTTACAAACATTATATATTACTTCTTTTACTGTTTTTTACCCCATATATGCCCGCACTCGGAGTTGCATTCGCAGTCGCAGGCGCACTCATAGAAGCAGGCACAATCGTATTCATAGTCGCAATCGCAATCTCATTCGTATTCACAGACGCAACCAAAGCCGCAGCTGTAGTCACAGTCGCAGTCGCAATCGCAGTCGGAAGCACAGGCCCATTGGCATTAATAGTCGCATTGGGATTCACATTCGGAGCCCTATGTTTAGCTATAAAGAAAATGTGGCTAGCGTCGTATCTTTTTAATGTTTATCTAATCTGCCTGTCTATGATAGGATTATCTCTTGAATGGAAGTTCGTTAAGATAGAAACTCAAACTATATTCTACTTTTTTTTTCTCATTATTCTTCCATTTATTAATGGTTTTATGGATTTTGTGTCCCTTGGAATCAGCAGGATTTTGGGCAAGAAAATATACGATGACATAACCAGAAAGACTCTCAAAACAGTTTTGTTTCACTTCTCTCTTGACCTTGCAGCAGCTGTTCTTTTGCTCGTTTTCTTAATCTTTGCAATATGTTTCGGTATGCAATTATTTAATATTTTCGTCGCAAAAAAAACCGAACTGGTAATCGATTTACCTAACCTCATAGAATCTGCAAAGCAGGCCCCCTTCGGGCCGGATGGGTTGTGGATTACGCTGATGCTTTTAAGCACCTTAGTGCCTACATTTGCTCACTTTGTAATTGCCTTTACGGGGATTTTTACAATATACATTACTCCAAATCTTCGCGAAAAGCTTGCTGACCTTCTTGAGCAAGAGAGAAACGCCCTCCCAGCTCTTTATTATACAGGAAAAACTTTTTTGGGCTTATTATTTGCTGCTGGACTTTGGGGGATAGTAGGATATGGCGTCAATCACATGGCAAATTTTGTCAATATGTTATCCAAAATTGCATATTGGTCTATAAACCTTGCCGAAAAAATTCCGCATTAATCTACAATCGTGGAACACAGAATTTTTAAAAGTATCCTTACCAGAAAGAAAAACATGACTCCTACCTGAAAGACTGATATTCTTTCTCATTAAAAAATAGGGACAGTCACCTATTTTTTCTGCTCAACATTACATTATCTCACACAAACCCGCAATTCCCGCCAATTAAATTCGTATGTCGTATCTCGTGGCTGAGATCCTTCGACTCCGCTGCGCTTCGCTCAGGATGACAAACGGACGA
>CAZTWR010000162.1:0-4610 GCA_964618055.1 uncultured Pirellulales bacterium
CGCTCTGGCGTGCCTTTTCCTGTCTTATAAGCTCATAAATCTGTGGGTCATACTGCTCAAGGGCTGTTATCATATTAGTTTCTCCCTAAACCATTTTTGCTCGGTTGGAATTTGGGTTCCCATTTTGCGACATATTGCAAAATGGAGCTTTAGCTAATAGGGATCATTGCCAAAAGCCTCTTTTGCGTTTGGGGTCTCTTATAGCATAACCTTACTTTTTATACAAGTATTTATATCCTGTGATGGCCCATTTTTTCTGATTTGGGGGAGATTAATATTGGTCTTAAGCAAAAAAGCTGCTGCTGTGCGAATTGGGAGGAAGGTCTTTTTACTCAACCTCCCCGAAATGACCGTCCTGGTCCAGTGTACACCCACTGGGATCCAGAGATGGATGCGTGGCAGTAATGGTAAACGTCAATGAATTCATACTTGTTACTTCAAAGCTAAAGTAGTCACCATTGAAATAAGAACCGTCTAAGTCATTAGTATTAAAACCGAGGTTGCAGGATTCGCCAATCCACAAACTTGTTGGTGGTGCACCTGTTTTTCCCACGTTAGCGTGATACTGGCGTATAGCGGTTGCTATGGTTCCCATCATTGCCTTTCCTTCGGACCACTTAGCTGAATTGACACGGCCTCGCATAAGCGGAACCGCCGCCGCAGCCAGGATGCCGACGATGAGAACAACCACCATCAGTTCAATAAGTGTAAAACCTTTTCTGTGTTTCATTTTCTATATCTCAGGGCCTTACGATACGCTGCGTATGGTTGATATCGTCATTTTTTGCTTTAGAATCAAACAAAACAAGCAAGGAATATTCTGAAAATCGATGTTTTTATGGGTTGGGAGTGCCCCCACAACTCCCCATTTGCGGTTGTATATGTCAGTATAAGAATGGGGGACAGGGCGAATTGAGTTGCTCCGGCGTGCTTTTTTCCGTCCTATAAGCTCATAAATCTGTGAGTCATACCGCTCAAGGGTTGTTACAGTGTTAGTTTCTCCCTAAACCATTTTTGTTCGGTTGGAGTTCGAGTTCCCATTTGCGACATATTGCAAAATGAGGTTCTGGCTAATAGGGACCATTGCCAAAGGCATCTTTTGCATTTGGGGTTTCTTACAGCATAACCTTACTTTTTATACAAGTATTTATTTGTTGACAAATTTAGGCCAAAGGTTAGGATGAATGCTTTAAAAACGCGTCGGAAAAAGGGGACTGGTTAAAACTTATGCCGGAAAAAGATATTAGTCAGGTGTTGGCTAAGGCCAGGGATTTTTTTGGAAGAGCTCAGAAAGCAGTAGAGACGAGCGATTTCGATTACGCTATCGATATGTATATCGAGGGTCTTCGTTGCGCACCGGATGCGGTGCAGGAGGGTCATATAAAGCTTCGTGAATTGGCGCTTCAGCGAGAGAGAAAAGGCGGCTCGAAGCCCTCGGCGGCAGAAATAGCAGAACGATTGGGAGGTGAAACAGCTCTTGAGCAGATGCTCGGTGCCGAATACCTTCTTGCAAAGAACCCCAGCCATTTGCCATATGCCGGGGCGATACTAAAAGCTGCGATAGCAGGCGGTTACAGGGAAACGGCTAAATGGATTGCCGATTTGATGTTCCTGGCAAATAATAAAGCCAAAAAACCATCTTTACAAATATATCTTTTGTTAAAAGATTCATACGCAGCAATTGGTCAAATAGACAGGGCGGTTGCTGCATGCCGAAGCGCCATCAGACTCAAACCGGGGGATTCGGCTTTGGTGAGTGAGTTTAAAAACCTTTTATCCAGACAGGCTGCCGGGGGAGGCAAGGTCGATGAAGGGGATGTTATGAAGGTTGAGGACCACCGTCTCTCGGCAGTTGAAGAAGGTGGAGCAGTAAATCAGTCAGAAAAAGACGATGATGACCCGTTATTGGCGAAGGCCAAGTCTTTTTTCGAAGGAGCGGGAAAATCGGCGGAAGTGGACAATTTTGATTACGCTATCGATATGTACCTTGAGGGGTTGCGTTGCGCCCCAGATGCACTTCAAGAGGGCCATATACCGCTTTGTGAGTTGGCGCTGCGCCGGCAGGGAAAAGGCGGCAAAAAGCCATCAATGCTGGAGAAAGTAAAGCGTCTGCGGGGTAAAACGGCCCTTGAGCAGATGCTTAACGCTGAATATCTTTTCGCGAAGGCGCCTAATTATTTGCCGTATGCCGAGGCAATGCTGAAGGCTGCGGTGGCAGGCGGTTATAAGAAAACGGCCAGTTGGATTGCGAATTTTGTGTTTCAAGAAAATAATGCTACCGAAAAACCATCTTTACAAACATATTTGTTGTTAAAGGATTCCTACGCAGCCCTTGGTGAATTCGACAGAGCACTTGCTGCGTGCCAACGTGCCTACAAACTTAAGCCCGATGATGGAGAAATAGCGGATGAGTTTCAGCGTCTCTCAGCTGAGCTGACTGTTGCCAGAGGCAAATATGACCAGGAAGGTGATTTCAGGCAATCTATAAAGGACCGCGAAAGGCAGGAAAAACTTCAGGCCCAAGAGAGCTTTATTAAGACCGAGAGTTACCGCCACTCGGCGGTTGAGGAAGCCAGGGCAGCAATGGCGCAGGACCCAAATCTGCCCATGAATATATTTAATTTGGCTGAGGCTTTATCAGATTTGCGAAATGACGAAGCCGAGAACGAAGCAATAAAACTGCTGGAAGATATGTATAAAGCAAAGAGGGATTTTAGCTTTAAAGAACGGGCAGGCCAGTTAAGGATAAAACAGCTCAAACGTAAGTTAAGAGAGGCAGAAATTGCCCTTGAGACCAAGGGCAGGGATGCACAAGCCAAGTCGCAGCTTTCCGAATTGTCGGCGCAGCTACGTGAGGCTGAATTGGAACATTATCGTCTCTGTGTGGAAAACTATCCAACCGACCTGCGAGCCAAGTACGAATATGGTGTTCGTTTGGTCCGTGATAAAAGATATGACGAGGCAATACCTCTGTTTCAGGAGGCCCAACGGGACCCACGACATAAGATTTCAGCAATGAATCAAACAGGCTTGTGTTTCTTTATGAAGGGCTGGTTTAAAGATGCAATCGATGTTTTTACGCGGGCGATAGAGGCCTACGAGATAAAAGATGATAGTGTCGCCAAGGAATTGCGGTATAATCTTGCCCGTTCTTATCAGGAACAGGGCGATGCTGAAAAAGCCCTGGAAATTTATCGCAGAATTGCTCAGCTTGATTTTGCATATAAAGATATTCGCCAGCAAATAGATAAATTGAGAGGGTCTCCAAGCGCATAGCGACCTCTCGATAAGAGTTTATGAATATTTATAGATAAAATAGCAATGGTTTCAGGAGATTATAGTGGCGCACTCGTTATCAGCGAAAAAAAGGGTAAGACAAAACGCTAAAAGAAGGGTGGTTAATCGCGCGCGTAAAAGCCAAATAAAGACGCAAATTAAGCATCTTGAGTCGGCGCTGGCCAGCGGTGACATAGAGGCTGCGAGTGAACAATACCGGCTTGTTGTTAAGAAATTAGACAAAACCGCTGCCACCAGCACAATGCACAAAAGAACCGCTGCACGAAAGAAATCACGCCTTGCAAAGAAACTTAACAGCCTTAAGTCAAAAAAGGGATAGTACTCTTATTGCTGGCATAAGTAATACGTGATGGAGACGGAACTGCGGTGAGTTCGTAAGAGATGTTTTGGCTCGGTAGAGTCTTTGGTTTAATTTTAGATAAACATATCGCTCAGTCGATATTAAAATTGATTGGGCGATTTTTTGTTTTTTTTGTAAGTCGGTCAAATGCCTGAAATTTTCAAAAGACGAATAATTAAATTTTTGAAGCACCCGGATTACACGCCGTTGAAGCTGGCGCCACTGGCTAAGGCACTCGGCGTGAGTTCAGAAGATTATCCACAGTTTAAATTGGCTTTTGAAGAGCTGCGCCGGGCAGGGCGTGTGGTGATAGGCGCCAGGAATTTGGTCAGCCTGCCGCCACTGGCCGGCAGAACCATAGGGACATTCAGGGCAAATCCCAAAGGATTTGGCTTTGTAACACCACTTGAGCCTAATTCGCACGGCGATTTGTTTATACCGCCGAGCGCAACGGCTGAGGCAATGACCGGTGATATCGTTGCTGCCAAAGTTGTCAAAGAAGGTAAGCGAGCTGGACAGATGCGGTACAGCGGCAAGGTGGTCGAGATTCTTGAACGAGCGCAAAATAAATTTGTTGGAACATTAGTGAAACAGCCTGAGGGGTGGATTGTTCAACCTGATGGGAGAGGATTTATCGAGCCAATCAGTGTTGATGATATTACCGCGAAAAGTGCCAGGGAAAAGGACAAAGTGGTTGTCGAGATACTAACCTGGCCGACAGAGAAATATCTAGCGCGTGGTGTGATTATCGAGGTGCTCGGCAGAGCAGGGCGGTATGAAAGTGAGATAGAGTCAATAATTCGCCAATATCATTTGCCGAGCGAATTTGATGCTGACTGTGTTGAGCAGGCCCGCAGGGTTGCCAGCAAATTTGCCGGCGAACAAAGTGACGGCAGAGAAGACATCACCGACAAAACAATTATTACGATTGACCCGCCGGACGCAAAAGATTTTGACGATGCGATAAGCTTAG
>CAZTWR010000163.1:0-4569 GCA_964618055.1 uncultured Pirellulales bacterium
CGCCACAGATACTATCCTCGCCATTAGGTATCAATTGGTAATCAACAGCACTGTCGTCGATGTTGAATGGACAAACCTGTGTGGCTTCGAGCAGAACTGCTCCTTGGACTTCTTCCGGCGGCAACGAAGGAAACTTGAAATAACGTACTGCGACTTCCGAGCCAGATACACCACAAACAGCCAGTCGTGTCTGAACCCCACTTGACTGAAGGCATTCTCTAATTGCCCTGACGGTGTTTACTTCTTTGTGTTTTTGGTTAGCCTCCATTCCATTGGCAATGTCGGCTATGCCAGCTGCAGTAACGACGTAGCCGGAGTTGTCCTTGCGCAGCTGGACTATTTTGACCGAAGAAGAGCCAATATCAAGCCCCAGGACTTGTGTTTCCTCAAGATTAAATAATCGTTTCCAATCCAAGTTCATAAATCCTTTAACCAGACTTTTCTTTTCTCTCCGGACATTTCATAAGACTGCTGTTTTGTGGGTCCTCAAACGCAACAGAGGGCGTTTGAGGTCCTTGTAAGAAGTCTCAAAGTATAATGCCCTTGTTTTCTCCACAATATGGCCATAATCCAATCCTGAGCGCATATAACGCATATCTTTTATCGGCTTAAAGAAGTAGGTGTTTTACTTAGAAATTGCAATCATGCTGATTGCATAGGCCAATGTGTGTGATTTTAAGATGTGGGGTCCTATAAATAATTGATTCCGCCGCAGGCGGATTTTCAATATGATTTTTCCCCGAACGGCACGGCGGAAACTGGGCATGGGAATAAGGCCGACCGGTGAGTCTCTCGCAGGGGACCCCCAAACGCCATCTGTTGCGTTTGAGAACTCTGCAAAATTACCTACCTTTTCACAAAAGTCCAGAAAAAATCAATTTTTCAATAATTTTTTCATTTTTCTCACCTGCAGAGTCGCCCTTTTTGACCCAAAATCAGTCCTTTTGCGGAGAATCGGAAAAAATCCGCAAACCTTCGGTTTTTCGTGTTGACAAATCTCCCCACAACACTTATTATAGGACTGGTATAGTAACATGGTGGGGCCTATTGTTAGGAGGCCGGCAGGGAGTTGAGAGACCCTGTCGAGGTTAGGCCGTGGCACCTTGGAAGAAGAGGAGAACGAGGGTGAGAGAGGCGAAGAGAGTGAGGAGAGGTGAGAGCATAGCCTGCTCGGTGTTAGCGGTATGTAATCGCTATCTGCGTAGCGGTAGGTTTTCCAAACACAACTTTCTTTATCTCACAGCAGATAACTTTTTTACACATCAGGATATTTCTAACCAAGCTTATAGCCGCGCTAAGGCAGCAAAGTGGAGGCTGCGGAAAGGTGGGTGAATAGTTAGCAAGAATTTAAAGGAGGAGAAAACTTATGAAAAAAGAAATATTAGTACTAATGGCTTTCTCCATCTGTGCGGCATTGACTTTCAGCCCAGCCAGCGCCCGCGCTGAAGCGGTCTCAACAAGTCAGGCACGGATAATTTGGACATCGTTGACCATAACAGGAGGTATTACGTGGCAACATAAAGGCAGTGAGTCATATGCCTATGCAGAAGATGATACCGGCTCGGATTGGGCTTCCCAGGGTGATGATTACTGGGGATGGGAGAACCCAACAAGCGCTTTCGCTTCGGTTGACTCCGCATACGGTGATGCTTATACCGATGATGACTATTTATATGAAGAGGTGTATGCGATGGTAGATGAAGCCGACTCATTATGGGCATACACTGAGGCCTATGCGAAACGCTGGGGCCACTTCGTTGCAGATTCGAACGGATGGGTAGAATTTTCAGTCGGTTATGAGCTTTCGCAGGACTTAGGGACGGATTATGCAGACGAATGGGCAGATGGTTATGCAGAAGCAGGGTTAGCGTTATTTGTTTTCGTATCCGGCCAGATGCAGATATTTTCTTCGGACGCAGCATGGCTTGAAAATCTTGTGTCGGATGGCGAATCTATAACCTGTTCGGACACCGGTACGTTGACGGTAGGAGCATGGTTTGATGCAGGGGAGCCAGCGTCTTTTAGAGCCGTGGTGTATAACGGCGCAGAGGTGGAAAGCCCCGAGCCGGCGACGATTGCCTTACTTGGCCTAGGTGCTTTTAGCCTGCTCCGTAGAAAGCGCCGTTAGTATATAAAATAGGGGGAGGGTTTGAGCCGGCAGTACTCTGCCGGTGCTTCTCTTTTTTTATCGATTAGTGAAAAAATATAGAAAGGGCTCAAATAAAGAATTTAAGCAACTCCGCTGAAGCAGCTATGATGCCCGCGCGAAGGTGGATTACAATCTGTATGGTGGGCCCCTCTTTTTCTATCTGCAATCCGGCTATAGCTTATCCGCTAATTATTAGTCGTTTGGTCGATAATCGTACCAGCCAGCAGGTGCAGGAATATATTTGCCTCTGAGCCAAATATCACCCGGCAAGATACCTTCGAGTAATCGTTCATCTGTATAATAATGTTTAAAGTAACCATCCGTGTCAATCAAACCAACGACACCTCGCACAGCTTCGGTAATAGTGCCGCGTACAACGAGGTCGTCTTGGTATCCACTGTCCTCCTTCCTGCCGCCGTATATCGACCTCCCGTAATGTCTTTCGACATTTTCAGCACCCCATCCTCCTCCTCCGACCGTCATAGCCGCCTCTACTACCATCGGGTCCGGCAGATGTCTTTCATATGGTTCTGCTGGCTGCCACACGGGCCGCTGGCTCTGCCCGCGCCGCCCCCCACGTACCCAGACCAAACTACCGCTATCCTGCCGACCGATAGGAACATATTCAAAGCTCACAAGTTCTTGGGGCGGGCCAGGATAGTCGTTTATACCCCCTGCGTCATACTCAGATATCCCCGGGTCAACAATTTTTATTACACCCTGGGCAATCAGGCCTAAGACATTAGGGTTATCCATCGTTGGTTTGCCGTCGTCATCGTGTAGGCCATCAACTACTATAGAGTCGGCAACCCAGATATTGCCGGTTGCTACGACAGTGATTTTGCCTTTTACCACCTGGTCACCATTGTGCTCATCTTTATCACCACCAATAATTACGCTGCCGTCAACGAAAATCTGACCGCCCGGTTCAGATTCCACCTTACCGATTGACTGAGTAACATAAGTTTCCTCGATATCGCAAGTAAACCTTCCGGCGCCCTTAGGCATAAAATGATAGGCGTAAATATCATACCTTTCAGATACTTCACCGTCGGTGCCGGGCTTCAGCTTAAAATCCAATGTCTTCGAATCCCTGTCCCTCTTGTAACCGCGAACCGTACAATTATCAGTTATGCGAACTTTGCCAACGTTGTTTTCGACAAAAAATTCAAGCTGGACAGCAGGGTGGCGGTTGCTAACCGGTGCACTTGCCGTCGGCTCGAACCTGAATTCGGCTTTCGTGCTGTTTTTGAAGCGATTGACCTTGGTTTGGATGGTAGCTTCGTCTGTTATTCTACTGTCAGGCTGGTCGAAGTAAATCCCGCCGTCGAAAAGGTTCATTACATCACCATATTTGTCGACACCGCTGGTTGTCTCTCTTGATTCACCCATCGCTACAGATTGTAAAAATTGAGGCCTGCCCCATATATAGATGTCCCTGTAATCTTTACCTGGAGGGTCATCCTGGTCGTTAATGTGCAGCGGCACATCAATTATTTCACCGGAAGCGAAGTACACTTCATCAGTATCACGACCTCCGAGTAGAACTCTCGACGCTCCCATATCCCAGCCGCTCGCTGCCTGAAGCACCAGAACGTCCACCGTCCTGTTGAACGTACCGCTACAGCCATTGGATGTAATCTTGTAAATGGGACGGCTTCCAGCAAATGTAAAAAGCTCAATTTTATAGTCACAATCGCCTTCTGAGAAATCCAGCGCACCGGTGGTTCCAGGCACAGCGTCTTGCAGTGCACTTAGCATATCCTGCTGCTGGCTCATCCAGAAAACTGCCTTTTCATAACCGGCCTCAGCAGCAAGCATCGCGGCTGCTTCGTTTTTCAGCCTGATTGCTTGGTGCCTGACTCCATAAGCGACGTTCAACAAGCCCAGTCCCAAAGCTCCCAAAATAAGCAGAGATACGAGAACCAGGACAAGTGCTGAGCCGTCCCTTCGACTGCGCTCAGGGCAAGCTTGGTAGTTTTGCGTTTTGCGTTTTGCGTTTTGGGTTCTCATGATATTCCACCCTTACCCAATTTTCTAAATACTTTTTTCTAAAATACTTACCTCGGCCATATATTTCGTATCAACGTGGCTGTCATCACTTTGATACTATCATTGTCTTTGGGGTCTGTCAGAGTAATATTAATTCTGACCGACCCCTGACCCACGCCGTTTAAGGTTGTGTGGCTAAAAGCACCGACATTAGAATCCTTGTCAATGGATACATTGTTTGCGAGAACCTTTGTGATTACGCCAGCGGTCTTTCTGCTGCCACCACCGTCCGGCGCGGCTCCTGGGGGATACGGCCCGTAATCAACCTTCAGCTGGTTATCGTCGAGATAAAAAAGAGCATAAGCTGTTGCTATCTTTGTAACATCCATCAACTCGTGGCTGTCGGTTTCGTCGAACTCAACATCCCA
>CAZTWR010000164.1:0-4566 GCA_964618055.1 uncultured Pirellulales bacterium
ATTATAAACAATGTTAATCGGTTAAATAGTAATTGGTAAATGGTCATTGGTTATTGGTAATTTGTGATTCACTTTTTTCAGGGCGTTTCGAAAAAAGACCCCGATGGGATAGCAAACGGCGCATCCCACAGGGCAGGCGTTCCCCTTAGTAGGGCTAGATCCCTCGACTCCGCTCGGGACCTCCACTATTGCTTCGGCTTGCGCATCTGGTGCGAAAATTAAGGCTTTTTCAGGAGCTAAAGAATTGTAAATACTTATATGGAAAGAGATAAAAAAAATTTGAAAAAATGGATTTTTGTTACCAGACCCTTGCGCATTTGGTCGATTTTTCGTCGCTCGCGATTCTTGGTTCGTGAATAGCCCGCCTTCGCTCAAAGCTACGGCGGATCTTCGATATTTAGTCGAAAGAAATATGGCTGGACACCTTTAATTCATCCGAAAAGCCAAAAAAGGCTCCTGCCCTCTTTTTTCTCCAAAAGAAAAAGTTGGGTTGATGGATTAGAAAAGGCGATTTTGGGAGATTTAGCGGGGTTTGAGAAAAAATTTCAAAAAAATAATTTGACAAAAAAGTTGCTTAAGGGTATAATCATTATTGTTGTAAATAAAAGGAGTTATGACCCGCGTATTATTAGGAACGCAATTATGGCAAACGTAGATTTTGAGAATAAACTTTTGAAACGATTTAATACTCTGATTTCACTAATGCTGGATATTGCATCGACCGAAAATGCTGTTTCAGTTACAAAGAAGGTTGACAGATTACTAAGTTTGGGGCTTTCACCTGCCGAAATTGGCGAAATTCTTGGAAAACCTACGAATTATGTTACAGCAATTATGCATTCAAAAAAGAAAAAAGTGAAGAAGAAAGGGTAAAAAATGGCTGATGATGTCGGAGCAATTATTGAAAAGCTTGATATATTAACAAGGCTAGTTGCGACTGGGCTTGTTCAAGGCAAATCACAACGCGATCAAATAGAGTTACTTTCTAAAGTTAATCTACAACCGCGGGAAATAGCTGATTTAATAGGAACTACTTCTAATACTGTAAGTGTAAACCTTACTGCGATACGCAAGGCAAAAAAGAAAAGTGGTAGAAAATGATTTGTTTTAAGGGTGGGTAAGGAAACTTGCCTTTGTAAATTTTATGATTTAAAGGAGTAAAATCATGGCAAAGAAAAAGCCGAAACAAAATCAGCCTCAAGATCCTATTCAAAAAGAACTTGAGACGATAAAGAAATTGTTATTGTTTTTTTTGCTTAAAACGGGAGTGAAAGCAGGTGAATTATCTTCAGTTATAGGCATGGATCCAAGTGACTTTAGCCGTATAATGCCTGTTAGAAAGATGGATTTGAAGCCTTACGATATCTTATCGCAGTAGGTAAATATTTAGGAACTGATCATGGCAGAGACAGAACACAGCCAGAAAAACGTTGCTTATATACGGACTCACGTAGACAACATAGAACAAATGACGCGATTTGCAATAGCTTCAAATCCGAATTGTAGGCAGTTTGTTGAAGATTATTTGAGTAAGAAGAAAGGCGCGCCAGAAATTTATTTGGCTTTGGCCGATGAACCGAAGAACCTCGACGACCTTATGGGAATCACAGAACAGAGTCGGTCTAACGTTTCGAAGATATGTACACACCTTTTCCAACAAGGTCTTATCGGCCAAGTTGCTGATCCTGAAAATGCTCGTTCATTTAAGTATTACTGGACTGATTTGGAAAAAATGCTTAGGGTTTCAGAAATTGCCAAGAAACTTACCCAATGATGAACTCCGCCTGAGAATAGAAATTATCGCCCAAGTTCTCAGAGAATTCGGCCTTGTAGATAATTTTGGCCTTAGTGATTTGTTCCGGCGCAAAGAACTTCCCTCAAATGACATTGTGGTTAAATGCCTCCGTAAGTTAAAGGATTCTCTCCCTATAAGTATACCGGCAAAATTCATAGCGAATTCAATACTCGAGCGATTAAGGCAGCCAGATCCTGATACGGTGGCATGGGCCAAGGCACATAAGGATTTAAAGTGTAACCTTAATAAAATTCAAGCTGGAAGAAAAGACGCAACACGATATCATCGTCATATTTTTGAACTTCTGAAAGCAACTTTTGAAGGAATTCTCGAAAATGGAACAATAGAACAGGAAGTTGATAAGGGCCTCGGATTTATAGATATAATATTCGACAACAGTGCTTCCGAAGGCTTTTTCGCTCAGTTAAGACGAGATTACAAAATACCGTGCAATTATATTTCATTCGAGTGTAAAAATTACACAGGTGATTTAGGTAATACTGAATACAATCAACTTTCAAACCGTTTAAATGAAAAGCGTGGAAGGGTTGGTTTCCTCGTGTGTAGATCAATCACTGACCAAAAAAAATCAAGAGAGCAATGTAAGAGTCGATTTAGCAATAAAGGTGAATACATTCTTATTCTTGAAGATGATGACATAATAACATTGTTAGACAACCGGAGAAAAGGTGATTTACAAAATCTAAATAGAATTCTGCTGGACAAGTTTAGAGAATTTTTCATGTAACAAAGAACATGTGGACTTTTTAGATTTCCGATCTTCTAGTAAGGTATATGTATCTTCATGCAGCGATACTTATCGCCTCCGGCTATGTTTGGCAGATTGCGCCTTACTCCTTTTATTTTGTAGGTCTTGATTAGTTTCCTTCGTTTATGCAGTCTGAAGTCTGCGTATACGTTTCTAGACATCAATGCTTTGTATTGGAGATTAATGTCCGCGTCCTTAATCGAAGACTGTAGTCGATTTGCCACATTTAATGGATGCCCTATGTACTCACTTTGCCTGTTCATGATCAAAAAGATAAGGGTCCCCCTGTCAATACCGAATTTCAAGCCTATTGTTGATATTTTGGTTGTCAGAACATCATCAACCTTCCTGTACAAGGCGCGGAACTTCTTATTTAGCTTAGTTATGAACTGTAGCAGTGTGTCACCGTCTACATCCTCTGGAAACAGAAGAATCCAACCGTCTCCAAGGAACTTGTAGATTTTAAATCCAACTTCAAGAGACTCAGTTCTTAGGAAGTTCTTCATCCCAATGAGCAGGTCTCTCCATCTTTTTAATCTTTCATTGCGCAGAAGGTCTTCAATAATAGCTGTCGAAGAGCAGATATCGAACACAACGACAGTCTTCTTAATAGTTTTTGGCTCTGACGTTTTGAGGGTCATCTATAACCTCCGTTATGCAATATCATGCCGGTGTCGCATCCACTTGTTCTTGTTTCGACTTGCACAAAACATAATAAATTAAACACTTTTTTTTGCCAATTTAGTCTACCGGAAATAAAATGCGACATTCCCGCAGCAAATACAATACATATAGAAGCTAATTCCGTCAACCAAATATTAACAACTAAACGCCAACTCTCTGGCCCTAAGCTGTAGCAAGTAAGCTTTGTCATGCGGGTTGGCGAGGCACACAATAGAAGTGAAAAGGCAAAGAAAAAAAACGTGAAGCATATTCCGCTTCACGGGTCACGTTTAGAGGTTGTATTCGCTGGTGGTTGTTTTTAGCGAGAAGCCGAATAGCGATTTGAAATAACTTTTTATCCAGCCCCAGTGCAGAAAGATATGCACCACCATCAAAATGACAAACAGAACAGCCAAGTAAAAATGGATATCACCCCATTCGTGTCGGGTCATTGACCAGAAGTCCTTTATGTGCTCTCTGCCGGGGCCGCTATGCAGTTGGCGGCCAAGCCCGCCGCTGCCGGGTGGCAGAATATATTTCATAATAAAGCCGGTAAAAGCCAATCCCAGCAGATTCAAAAGAGCTGCCAAATCGACAATAAAATTCAATGAACTGCGTTTCATAATATCGTTCCTTTATCAGGTGATTGTTGCTAAAATATTATTTGCCTTTTCGTTTCATTTGCCCTTAAATTCTAACATCAGGCATTTTAGAGGGACCCGCAAAGCGGGAACCCAAAAATATTGTCGCACAGCTTTCACTGTGCGTCAACCCTGTTAGAAATTTCGTAACGAGGTGGTAATATAATACCGCAAGAGAGAATTTCTAACGGGGTAAAACAAAAGTTGCACGAAAAACGGCTGTTTCGCTGGAAAGGGCAATGGTAATAGGATATAAAAGGGCAAAAGTAAAAATAAGAAATACGAGATACGTAAGTCGATTCGGGAGATAAGATATGACGGCGTCGGCATTAACAAAATTAGTCGGTTCAGGTGATTGGTGGGCAAACAGCATCAATTACGAAATCATCAAAGGCAATGCAATCTGGCGTTTTGCACTCGTTCTGCTGGTAGTGCTGGTAGCAATGGCGCTCGGGCGGATAGTGCAGTACGGCATTGAGTCGTATGCCCGGCGTAGAGAAGAAAAAAGAGGCGTTAGCGTTGTAACATTGTTTCTGAAATGCCTGAGTAAGCCGCTTTATGTGGCGATATTCGCGCTTGGGCTGTTTGTGTGCAAGCTGCCGTTGTATTTCAACGATGATGATGGTATTCGGACAGCTATCGGAACAGGCTGGGTAAAGATAGCGAAAAGTGTTGGAGCGATTGCCCTTGCGTATGGG
>CAZTWR010000165.1:0-4558 GCA_964618055.1 uncultured Pirellulales bacterium
TTCGCGGTCGTACCCCCACATCCGCACTGTCATTCTACCCTTCCCTTTGTCATTCTGAGGCCCAGCCGAGGAATCTCTCTTCTCGCAGAGCAGCATACCCAAAACGGTGCCCATCGCACCATCGCCGATTATGGAAATATTCTTGAACATAGAGGCAATTATACTGTATTGCCCTGTAATTGCAATGCAACCGCCGGTGGGTCATTTAATCCTTCGGTTAGCCCCCAAGTTTATCTTGGGGGTTGCCAATCTCAAAATATTTAGCCCCGCAATTTATTGCGCGGGTTACAGAGCCGCGACAGTGATGGAGCGGTAAATTCCGCCAAATCCGAAAGCCCCCAACTTTACGTTGGTGGGTATTTATTTTGCAAAATTCGAGGTTTGCTGTAGAATAATTTGCGGGTAAAATGGTGTATTGAGACTCAGAGGAAGTATTGAATATGACCAATCCTGAAAGATGTTTTATTATGTTGTGTAATAGATACACAGAACAAGAATGTCTTGGGCGTAATCTATTTGGAGATCGGGAGTGGCGACTACAATATCTTGAGGCTATACAACTAGGGGACATAGGGATTTTACTGAACACCAGCAAGGATGAGTTGATTGGAATCTTTCAATCACAATCAAAGGCACAACTGGATATCCAAGAGGATGCTTGGAACGGCGAGTTTAGAGCTCAGGTTCAGGTCCAGCAATTGGGAAAAATCGAACGAATTTGTGAGGCATCATCTATTTTGGCAGAGGCCGGAATTAAATTGATTGACCTGCCATCCGGCGCACTGGTTCCTTTGTTGCCTGTTCAAGAGGGAAACTGTGTAGAAAAACTTTTAAAAAACTTCAAGAAAGAAAATTCAAATGCGTAAAATAGGCGAATCTTCAGGTAGTGTGTAGGGATGAAATTCAAATCTCAACTGTTATTTCATTTAAACCACATAAATACTGAACAATTCTATCTTTAATTGCATAAATCTCTTTATATTCTATAGCCAAATCTCTTTGTTTATGAATATCTGGAATTAAATTCCCATTTTTGCGGCTTGCTGGTATCTCTATCTCGATATCCCTAATCCTGTTTTTCCCGGCCTTATTTGAGAAGGCGAAACCCCGTTCGATAGCTTTTTTTTCAAGCATATACTTAATATACATACAATCAATAACACCTTCCCACTTTTTTCTTAATATAAGCGGAATTACTTTTTCTGAAAGACTAAATTTTCCGCTTCGAAAGAAAGCTTTACCTACAGAGCCATCTATATTCCATGTCAAGATATCTTCAAAATATTTAACATCAGGAAGACCATCTTTTACATATCCATAGCTTATCTCATCCGGATTTTTCGAGGCGCTATAAACTGGAATATCACCTGGATTTTCGTGAACGAAAACTTTAGTAAACTTGCTGTTATTTGTGGATTCTGCAAGATCAAATATATCGTTAATCTTTAGCATTAAGATGCTTTCAGGCAGGTTTACTTCTATTGTTATTTTATCTAATTCGATCGCTTCCTCCTTTAAGTCTTCCTTGATCTTTTTTAAAGACATATATTTTTTAACAATTGTCTTCTGCGACTTAATGTCAAAGTTACCATCTTTATCGATAGGAATTTTTATAACAACCTCATTCATATTAGCCAAAGATGATCTAAGCGTTCTATCGAATCCCAATAAATGACTTTGCAACTCCAATTCATATAGCAGATACTCTGGTAATATATTTTTATCATTTATTTTTATGGCCCCACAATGGTCGGTAGTGGCGAAACGTGTTCCTCTGGGAATTATGTTAAATTCAAACTTGCCATCTATGCCCCATAGCACGTGGTCGACTGAGATGTCATCTATATTCGATTTGCTAAGAAATCCGAATGGATCAAAGACATTTGCGCTATAGACAGGAATAATACCTTTTGAGTTAAAGACTTCAGACTTTAAAACTCTTTTACCTATAAATATGTCAAAGTAATCACGATTGTTCAATGCAACTTCTTTTTTCATTTTAATCCCTTTAACTTCTCGTTTAGTTCTTTAATCTTCGCAGAAGTATCTCTAACCCTTTCCTCAAATTCGGCCAACGACATAATGGTATCTTCCTCTTCAATCTGCAATTCGATTTTTTCATCTTTTGTCCACCATCTGTCAACTGACCAATGTTCATCGGGATTAAATTTGTCAATAGGCTGGATTTTGCAGCGAAGGGAAGTTGTTTTGAATGTATCCTTTGCCCCTTTAAATTGATTAAACAGACTAACCATTTCAACAAGGTCATTCTTATCTGGCGTGGAGAATCTCTTGATATCTAATGTTTCGCCTATCTCGCTGGCCAAATAGGTAAAAACAGGACATTTCTGCTTATCTGACTCTCTTTCTGGTTCCGTATCCCCATCCTTTTTGGTTACGGCAAGAATATATGTTTTCTTTGAAGTAGTGTAAAAAGCATTAGCAGGCAATGAAATAATACCATCAATAATACATTCATTCTTTATAAACCTTCTTAACTTATTATCGTTCAATCTATTCAGTATGCCGTCTGGAATTACAACAAATGCTTTTCTTGATGGTTTTAGGCTTCTGATTATCCATTCAAGAAAGAGTCCCTCTACCCCAATTGCGTTAACTTTATAAAAATCACTTAAACGACCATCTCTTTTTATAGCTTCTTTATAATTACTACTTCCGCTAGTAACATACGGAGGATTTGTCATAATAAGATCATATCTATCTTTTTCTGTCTTTGATAAGGTGCCAAGAATTGTCTCACTTAATAGTTTAAATGTTGTATTGAATAAGTCGGAAAACTCGTTCAGTATAGTAGAATTCTTGTTCAGCAGTTCGGAAAGAAATATTAGCATGTTTGCTTTAGCCAAAATTATAGTTAGTTGTTCTTCTTTTTCAAATCCTTTATCAAATCCATAGAATTTGAATCTTGGCTTTATTTTATTACCAATAACTTTATAATAGAAAACCGGGCCATTCTCTTTGACTTTCATTGGCTCTAATATAAACCCTCCAACGCCGCAAGCAGGATCACATATATCAGATCCTTCGGGCAATCTGTCAATATCAGAGATTTCTATCATCGCATCAATAATATTTCGTGGCGTAAAGTATCGTCCCCAGTTCTTTTTACTAATACTCTCCTTCATAAAATCTTCAAAGACTTTCGATTTGAAACTGGGGTCTATATTCTTCATCTCCCCGAAATCATTAAATTTCTTCAGAATTTTATGGAAAACTTGACTATGCTCTGGGACATCGGGGCTTAAAACAGTTCCGTTTATTATTGTTGTTTTGTCTTCTATACTTTCGGGAAACATAACCTTCAAGTGAGTTCTGGCATTTTCTGAATAGTTCTTAAAAGCTTTCTCTGGAGACAAAGAAAAAATGTTCTTAAAATTGATCTTGTTCCCTTTATCATCTTCATCTAAAACGTTCAAATCGCTCAAGTATTTGAAGATAAATAATTCAATAAAAGTATATAGACATTTTTCTGGGGTTGCACCACTAACAGACCATATATCCTGCCAAATTTGTTTTGCTAATCTTGTTGGATCTATAGATATAGACTTAATCAGCTTTGAGTTTTTATCAGAAATCTTTTTCCTAACTAATTCTAAATTCTGAATACTGATTTTTGTCTTCACATTGAGTCTCGATAAATCTTCCTCGCCACTTAACTGATCTATGATAAACTCTTTGACAAAATCATTGGAATTTTCATCCTTAATAATTGAATAACTTCTCCTCTTTTCAGTTGTGGAATCTGTGTAGAAGTTTTCCGGGTCTTCATGATTAGGATTGAACCAAATAAAACTAGAATTATCTGTAGCTATCCCAACATCCGCCTTAAGGACTTGGCACAAATCGTTGCACTGCTGAACTGTTTTTGTTTTTTCGTTTTTAGAACGAAATTTACCACTATCCTTATGCTCAACAACGAGGATTATCTTAATACTTCTTTTATTTCTTCTATCGACTAACAAAGCATCCGGTTTCCGCGTTTCATAACCAAGATAACTTAAGTTAGGTATAACCTTATATTTCTTCAACTGTTTTAAGGTAGTGCTGCCTATATTATAAAACTCATAATTGCCTATCTTCAAGCCATGCTGATTCAATCCTTTTTGGATTAGCTCCTCACTCATTTTTTTGCCCCATTTCTTGGTTTATCCCAATAACGACTCTTGCATTTTGGGCATAAAGGGGGTTTATTTTTTCCAAGAATGCCCACGATATAATAACATACAGCACTATTTGAATTTTATGCTGGTATTGGGGTAAGAGCAACAAGAAAATTTAATGTTGACTTTTCCTCAAAAATATGTTAAAATCCCCGCCAGTTTGCCAGAAGGTGAACGCATATCGCCCAGCAGGGCAAGGTTTCAGGTTCAGTCAATAACCAATTAACACTGTTTATAATTTACTTTTCTGTGTGTTCTGTGAACTCTGTGGCAAAAAATAATAGTGCAAATCAGTGTGAATCCGTGAAATCTGTGGTTAAAAATCAACTTGTCCGCCGTAGCCTTGGCGAAGGCGGATCAATCAAAAATAACAAATT
>CAZTWR010000166.1:0-4544 GCA_964618055.1 uncultured Pirellulales bacterium
ATACCGGTTCAGGGCTTGCGACCGTTCCCGCTGCATCTTCACTTCCAGCCCGCTCTTGATGTGTTTCAGATAAACACAGCTTGCTGTCTTATTTACCTTTTGTCCGCCCGGCCCTGATGAACGAACATATTTTTCCTCTATGTCCGCTTCACGCACCCCCAGCGCCGACATCCTTGCCTCAAGTTCTTCCTGCTTCTTCCGTGTCACACCAAAATTCATCTTTTACCATACCTTAGACATCAACCGCGACGCATTTTGTCATTCCTGCGGAAGCAGGAATCCAGTCGTCGTTTTGAACTACACCACTCCTCCTGCCGTGTGCAACCTCAAAATATTTAGGGTCTTCTTGCACATAGATTTTTTATCACAAAGTTCTGCAAAAAGGATTTGCCAAGAAAAAATAAAGTCGTTTGAACAAACTGGAATAATTGCTGCTCACCCTTCTGGTAGCAACCATTTCTCAATTTTGTCCCTGATCTCAGACGCTTTTGCATCGTCTATTCCCAAGACATATATGCGGCAAAGCGTTGGTTTTAAGCGACTCATATAATGCAAAAGGCTGCTTTTATCTTCAAATAAATTTATTATTTTGCCTGACCGTTCCTTTACCTTTACCAATTCTCTGAGTTCCGGGCTCCCACTTTCAATAAGCCTCCTCACATCAGCCAAGCTTATAAATGGATGTAGTTTCTCAAACTCAGGTACCTTAATATCCCCGAAAAACCAGTGTTCTTCTGGTATTTTAATTTTCTTATCCTTAGCGAACTCTTTGGCTTTAGTTTCCCAATCCCTTCTTAAGATGACATACTTTTCGCTGGGAGGACTATCATCCAACGTGAGTTCTGAAACTTCATAAACAAGTTTTGGGGGCTTACGCAATTTCACTGCCTTGCATAAAGCAGCGATTTTTTTATCTCTTCCAGAACTAGCATATTTATCAATCAATTTATCCAAATATCCGTCACCAAAAGCTAAAAACTCATCAGAATCATCCCGAGCCATCTTCTCAATTTCTTCGCCAGACTTGTATATCTTGCCTTTCTCCCAAAGTATACGAACAATCCTCCTGATTATTTCCTCGAAGGCAAATACAGTCTTATGCATATAAACTGTGTTGAACATGAAATAACGCCCCATGAGCATGTGCTCAATTGAATTTCTTGCTTTTGCGCTGACGACTATTACTTTTTCATTGTTTTCCTTAACCAATTCAAGATTGTTCACAATGTAGTTGAGGTCAACCTTGCCATAGGGCAGACCTGTATTCAGAGAGTCTCGCATCAAATAATCCAGCCTATCTACATCTAAGCTTGCATTGAGCAGATTTGGGATTTCTGCATGTTGGCCTTGGATAAGAGCTACAATTTCCTGTGGGGCAATGTTGTTTTCTTTCAATTTTTCTTTTATGTCTTTTCGTTCGGTAATGACAATCTCTCCCAGCTTATCATGTCTCGGATATGGCTTTGGTAGAGTGGCACCTTTTTCACCTTGACCTTTTTTACTTATGTATTCTTGGGTTGAACCCCAGTCAATCCTTTCCATCAGATGAGAATAAGGATAATGGCCGATATCGTGCAGCAATGCTGCTATACGCAGTTTTCGAAAATGGTCGAGAGCCACATCGGCTTTGCGTTTACTCTGAAATGATTCAAGGATACGACTCATTATATACATAACGCCTAACGAGTGCTCAAAACGACTGTGTCTGGCGTTGGGGTATACGGTGTACGCTAAACCTAGCTGCTTAATTCTTCTCAGTCTTTGAAAAGTGGGAGTGTCAATAAGTTCGATTTCTAACTTGCTTAAGCCAATATCGCCATGAACGGGGTCAATAATTATCTTATGGCGAAATTCATCTTCCATAAAAGGCTTTTCAATGCGGTATTATTCTAACGACTTATTCTTCACAAGCCCGACCGCATTGAGCCTTTTCCAGGCAACTTTGGCCAGCTCTTTTTTGCCTGCGAAGCGCGGCTTTGACTTGCTAAGTCTTTCGAAAACTTCTTCAAATCTAGGATTATCTTTTCCAGACCAATAGGCGATGTGTTTTAGGTAATGTAGCGAAGCCAGCAACTCAAGCCATTCGGACTCTTCTGTTTGTGGGGTGCTCGGCAGAGCAATAATCTCCTTCAGCTTGCCAAAACTGCTTTTAGTCTTAGAATTAAGTCTATAATCGTTAAACTCCTTGTCATATTTAACTTCTTCTCTCAAGGTCAATGTAGCGTCGGCAAGAGCAGGGCAGTATGGCCCTTTTAGATACCAGTTGTAACGGTACCCCAAATCGAGGCCTGTAAGCTGGAGAATATATATCTTCTTCTGCAGAGTCTTTCTCTTGGTGAAGTCATCTATTTCCTCCAAGTTTCCGAGTCCAATTTTGTTCAGCACAAGTTTTAACAGTATATGGTTCTTGTTCATTTTACACCTTCTTCCCCTATCCTACCTTTCCTTTTTCACCTACAGAACGCCGCTAATAGCCCAATCTGGTATGATACAAAATACATCGTCAAAAAGGCTATTTATTGTTGAGGGCTTTTTATGGTTATGCTCAACTCTTTATAAAACCACGAGTTACAAACAAAAGTGTGTTTCCTCCAAGTCTTCAGGCAAAAAAAGTTTTTACATTTAACTGTTAAGTTTTGATACAGTATAAGGAACTCAATCTATCAAGTCAACGAAAAATGGCCCAGCTTTATGGTGTTGGCTTATCCCCCGCTGATTTTACTTCCGGCCACACAACATCAAAAACAAAATCTGTGAACTCCCTTAATCCACCAAGCCCCAAAAACATTTTTGGATTTTGCTCTGTCATTTTGCTCTTCGATCTATTTTCTCGTTGCGGCCTCCGGCAGCCCTGCGCAATGAAATTTCACCACTCCATTTTACCCTCAAACTCAAAACCCCGCACCCAAAAACTTATACCCACTCAGGCGGGTATCCATGTCAATTTAGGCAATTTATGGCTGAATTTTCGCCCCCTTGTGCTCTTATGCCTTGTGCTCTTGTGCGCTTGCAAAATCTTCCAATATTTTCAAACGTTTTGCATCAGTTTTTGAATATTTCTATACAGTTTTCGAACGTTTCTGTATAGTTTTCAAACGTTTTTGAACGTTTTTGAATATTTTTGAACGTTTGCTAATATAATAGCGCCGTTGACCCCTTTGGAGCCATTTTACGAAAAAATCACCTTCATTTCCCCATTTCCTAATTTGCCTATTCCACCCATTTTCAACTCAAAACTCAACACTAAAAACTCAAAACTTTTCCCCTCCCACCTTGCCCATCTTACCTAAAATGGTGAGCTTGTCGAACCAAACTCCCCCATTTAACAGCCCAAATTCTACAATTTTTACTGCAATCACCCCTTTCAAGCCGAAAATAAACTCTGAGAAAACCCATTTATGCTACTCTGCGTAGTAGCTACGCTACGTAGCACGAGTTAACCGGTTTTACCTAAGTATTTTGTAATTCAGTGCTTACAACAACAAGAGACAATTCGCTCTCCGATTATATTGCAATGGTTGTTATTCTTTTAATGGCCGTCGGCACGGTTTTTGTCTTCTCAGCTTCTGCTAACATCGGCCGGGACATTGACTTACGGAGATTTTATGATTTCCCTGCTTTGCGTCAGCTCCTCTTTTTCCCCCTTGCCTGTGCACTTCTTTATTCCGTTTCTTTCTTCAATTATCGCCGGTTTGCCCTCACTGCTGGCTGGTTTAAATCCCCGATTACATATTTGTTAGTCTTTAGTATAGCGTTACTTATACTCGTTTTGTTCCCGCAGTTCGGCACAGAGGTAAATCGGGCACGCCGATGGCTCAGAATCCCCGCCGGCCCAATAACCATAAGTTTTCAGCCCTCTGAGCTGGCAAAATGGGCTCTCATCTTTTTCCTTGCTGCATTTTGCGATAAGTTCAGTGATAGTATAAAGTTATACTGGAAAAGATTTATCCCCCTCTGCCTGGTCATAGCCGTAGTAGTTGGTTTGATAATAACCGAAGATTTTGGTACAGCAGCACTTGTATCACTTTTGGGCTTTCTGATGTTAGTAATTGCTGGGGTAAGATGGTGGCATATTCTAACACCTCTGCCATTCGGCATAATTGCCTTTTGTCTCGCCCTGCTCCGCTCACCCAGCCGGCTGCAGCGAATCACCGCTTTCTTGGACCCCCAAAAATGGGTTGATTCAGCTAATTATCAGCCGAACCAGTCGCTAATTGCCCTCGGCTCCGGCGGGCTGTGGGGCAAAGGACTGGGCAGAGGAATTTGCAAATATGGCCATTTGCCGGAAGATACAACAGATTTTATCTTCGCTATTGTAGGCGAAGAGCTCGGCTTCATCGGAACCACGGCAGTAATTGGATTATTCGTTGTTTTTGTTTGGCTGGGGATTCTCGTGGTTGTGCGGTGTCGGGACCGTTTCGGCCGGTTATTAGCCGGTGGAATTGTTTTGACGATAGGTATTCAGGCGGCGCTGAACATTGGTGTGGTAACGGTTGTGCTGCCGACAAAGGGCATACCTCTGCCGTTTGTAAGTGCCGGCGGAA
>CAZTWR010000167.1:0-4530 GCA_964618055.1 uncultured Pirellulales bacterium
ATATGATTTTGAAAACGCTTTCATATCGCGAACGCGAGATTATCAAGCTGCGATATGGAATTGGCGACGGCTATACCTATACACTCGAGGAAGTAGGCAGAATTTTCAAGGTTACACGCGAGCGTGTCAGACAGGTCGAGGCAAAAGCCATAAGAAAACTGCAGCATCCTGTAAGGTCTCGCCGGCTCCAAGGTTTCCTCGACCACAAAACAGTATAAATGATTCGACTTCGCTCGCCATCCCGAGCGCAGTCGAGGGACAGTCCATAAGTCATAAGCGCACAAGGACCTTAGGTTTTTTCAAATCATCTCTTGTCGCCATACGTATAAGTAAAGGTGTGTAAAACCGAAAAAGGAAATTTTGAAAGGGAGGTGGAAATGAATCCTGCTGATACAAAGAGAGCGGTTGATTACTTCAAAGCCAAGATGGAGTTCAGCACAGGCCCTGTGGAACTAAAACATATGATGGATGCTCACGAGGACATCAACATCATAGATGTCCGCTATCCTGCTGATTACGCTGCAGGGCACATTTCGGGAAGTCTGAATCTGCCCAAGGATAAATGGGAGAGCTTAGAGGGTTTGAGCAGCGACAAGACAAATATCGTATATTGTTACTCGAGTGTGTGCTACCTGGCGGCTGGTGCGGCACTGTATTTTGCTGGGCACGGCTATCCCGTGATGGAGATGGATGGTGGTTTTGACGAATGGAAGAAACACAACTTTCCGGTCGAGACCTAATCGCCATCAGTTCAGCGTAGATGTTGTTGCAAAAGATTTTGTCGGTTGGTAATAAAGCCCGGCCTATAGCCGGGCTTTTTTTATTTCAATCCAGCCGACCACTTCTCTGAAAGTAGTAAAAGATTCTTAGATTTTTGCTGGTAAGTAACTGCGCAAATAGATTGATTGACTGCGCTCCGGGCCTTTGCTTCGCCCGGGCCATGCTTATTTCGCTCAGGGCGACAATCCAATTGATGATTGATTTTTTAGCTACCGCCACTTCGTGTCTCTGCGATATCAGAGCTTTCCGTGGTTAATTTAGGAATGTAGAGACAAAACCTCTGGTAAAAACCGTCTAAATAGGATAATCGAAATCGTTACACAATCATAGGCATCATAACCTTTCTATGTTTTGGTAATTTTTGATTCTGGCTTGAATTACGGGTAGAAAAATGGTATAATTTTGTGCAATGCTTGGGTGTCGCTGTTACTTTTATTATAATGTTATTTTTGCATTTATTTGATTTTAGGAGGGTTGGGTGAGAAGATTTTTGCTGAGACTGTGTTTGGTTTCGGTGCTTTTATTGACACCAGGGACCACGCTGGCTGGAGGAGTTGTGAGCTGGGGGATAATGGCTGTAGATAGCGGCGAAATGGACTGCAATGACTTTGTGGCTATAGCCGCAAACGGAGAACACAGCCTTGCTCTGAAGGACGACGGCTCAATCATCGGCTGGGGCTACAACAATTATAATCAAGCAACACCTCCTGCGGAGCGAGATTATATAGCTATGGCCACAGGCTACTATCACGGTCTTGCTCTGAAGGCCAATGGCTCGATCGTCGGTTGGGGCAGAGACGATTATGGTCAGGCAACACCTCCTGCTGGAGCAGACTATGTATCTATAGCCGCAGGCAGAGAACACAGCCTTGCTCTAAAGGCCGACGGCTCAATCGCTTGCTGGGGCAAAGACGATTATGGCCAGGCCAGTCCTCCGGATGGAGGAGACTATGTAGCTATAGCCGCAGGTAGTTATCACAGTCTTGCTCTAAAGGCCGACGGCTCAATCGTCTGCTGGGGCAGAGACGATTATGGCCAGGCCAATCCTCCGGATGGAAATGACTATGTAGCTGTAGCCGCAGGTGGTTATCACAGTCTTGCTCTAAAGACCGACGGCTCAATCGTATGCTGGGGCAGAGACAATTACGGTCAGGCAACAGCTCCTGTGGGGACAGACTATGTAGCTATAGCCGCAGGCAGTTATCACTGTATTGCTCTAAAAGCTGACGGCTCAATCGTCTGTTGGGGCAAAAACAATTATGGTCAGGCAACAGCTCCTGTGGGGGTAGACTATGTAGCTATAGCCGCAGGTGGTTATCATGGTCTTGCTCTAAAGGCCGATGGCTCAATCATTGGCTGGGGCAAAAACGATTATGGTCAGGTAACACCTCCTGTGGGGCGAGACTTTGTGGCCATCGACGCAGGCCGTCGGCACAGTCTGACGCTCAGACCTGATGGCTCAATCGTCGCGTGGGGTTGGAACAATCATGGTCAAGTAACGTCTCCTGCGGGAGCAGACTTTGTGGCTATAGCAGCGGGCTTCTATCATAGTCTTGCTCTAAAGGCCGATGGCTCAATCGTCTGCTGGGGCTGGAACAATCATGGTCAAGTAACGCCGCCTGCGGGAGCAGATTATGTAGTTATATCCGCAGGTGGTTATCATGGTCTTGCTCTAAAGGCCGATGGCTCTATTGTCGGCTGGGGCTTGAATAATCATGGTCAGGCGACACCTCCTGCGGGAGCAGACTATGTGGCTATAGATGCAGGCGGCGAACACAGCCTTGCCCTAAAGGCCGATGGCTCAATCGTCTGCTGGGGCAGAAACGATTATGGTCAGGCGACATCTCCTGCGGGAGCAGACTATGTGGCTATAGCCGCAGGTAACTCTCATAATCTTGCTCTAAAGGCCGATGGCTCCATTGTCGGCTGGGGTTGGAACAATCATGGTCAGACGACACCCCCTGCGGGGGCAGACTATGTGGCTATAGCCGCAGGTGGCTGGCATAGTCTTGCTCTGAAGGCCGATGGCTCAATCGTCTGCTGGGGTTGGAACGATTATAATCAGTCAACAGCTCCTGAGGGAGAAGACTTTATGGCTATATCCGGGGGTGGCTATCACAGTTTGGCTATGGCCTGTCAATTTAAGATTGCTGGTGATATAAATGGCGATTGCAAGGTTGATTTTTTCGACTTTGCGGCGATGGCAGGGAACTGGTTAATTGACTGTAATGTAGACCCGAACAACCCGGCTTGCATACCTAAATAGGGTAATCAACCCTAAATAAATTGTGGGCCTAAACATCGGCTGGTCGCCTACACTTGCAACACTGCTCATTGGTGCATCTATCCAAGTGGCTCGTAGAATTTTTCCGGGCGTTGGCCGAGCGTGTTTGTCAGTGTTCCGAGTTTTTCGATTGTGCATTCTATGGTATCGCCCGCCTGGAGGAATTTTCCGGTGGCAGCGGCTACGCCGGCTGGTGTGCCGGTAGTTATACAATCTCCAGGTTCGAGGGTCATTATGAAGCTCAGGAAAGAAACAACGTCGGCTACAGAAAAAATCATCTGTGAGGTATTGGCTTTCTGGCGGACCTCGCCGTTAACCTTCAAAATCATTCGCAGATTTTGGACATTTTCAACCTCATCGCAGGTTAGAAGATATGGCCCCATTGGTAGAAAGCCATCAGGCCATTTTCCGTTCAGCCAGTCAAAGAATTCGTCCCACGGCCGCTTGGCTCTGCCTTTAGCAAAAGTTACACTTCGGGCTGATACATCGTTGGCAATTGTATAGCCGGCAACATATTTAAGTGCCTCGTCGGGCGTTACGCATTTGGCTTTTTTGCCGATTACTACTGCAAGCTCGATTTCATAATCTATTTTTTCGCTGTAAGTCGGCCAGGGTATTTGTTGGTCCGGGCCTATGACTGAAGTTGGCGGCATAAGAAACGGCCTGGGTACGGTCGTCCTGCGAGGCGCATCGGATAGGCCGAGGGTGAGACCGGCCTCGGCAATGTGTTCGCTGTAGTTTCCTGCAAGTGCAAGGACTTTGGGCGGCCTGGGTATGGGCGCAAGGAGTTCTACCGAATTAAGGGGTATAAAACCATCGGCTGAATCAGCAAGCTCGGCAAGTTTCGCAAGGCAGGATGGGCCGTGTTGGAGAATCTCCCTTATGCTTCGGGGCGGATTGGGCCAGGGCCAGGCTGAAGGGATATCAATTACCCCTTCATCGGCCAATATGCCGCAGGAAATCGACTGGTTTCTCGAATACGTAATTAGTTTCATTTGCTCACCTTTTTTATTATCGTATGAATTTGTATGAGGTAATGGTAGTAAAAATAACTTGAACTTACAGCAGGAAAGCTTTTTAATGTTAATTTGAACCTGGTATGGTTTATGACTTACATTTTTATTTTCGGGGATTTTGAAAATGACTTTAAAGGATTTCTGGTCAAAAGCGAGCAGTTGGGTAGAGGCCCACAAGCCCTCCAAGCCCACAGATTATCAGCCGGAGATAGACGATGAAGGTCTAATCAGCGACGACGCCGAATCGCCAGAAGCAGCCTCTGGGGACAAAACGGGTGAAGGCAATCAGGTTTTAGTCAAAACAGTTCAGCCGATGGATAAAACGCAATCGCTTGAAAAACTGCAGGCGGGTTTCGATAAGCTCGTTGAGCAATTGGAGGGCATCAACAATCATCTAAACCGTCAAGCCGCTCAGAATGAAGATTTGATGAGCCGGATTGAACAACTGCC
>CAZTWR010000168.1:0-4529 GCA_964618055.1 uncultured Pirellulales bacterium
TCGAATTTAACGTCCGCTTCGGCGACCCGGAAACCCAGCCGATTCTAATGCGACTAAAAAGCGATTTGTTGGAAACTATGCTGGCGGTTTGCGACAGCAGGTTGGATGAGGTTACGCTTGAGTGGGACCCCAGACCCGCCGTTTGTGTGGTAATGGCTTCGGGTGGTTATCCGGGGGAGTATGAAAAAGGGAAAATAATAGCCGGCATAGCTCAGGCCGAAAAACTTGAGGATGTTGTCGTATTCCACGCAGGCACCACCACAAAAAATGCAGACATCGTTACTAACGGCGGCAGAGTCCTGGGGGTTACCGCTACAGGGCAAACTATAGCAGACGCAAAGGCAAAAGCGTATGAAGCCGTAGATAAGATAAAATTCGACGGCGCTTATTGCCGGCGGGATATTGCAGACAAAGCGATAAAAAGGACGATATAATTGGGGGAACTAAAAATTCGGAACTATACGCTTAAATGCTGTAGAAAATGCCGGTAAACTCAAACGAATCCGCTAAATCCGGAAACAACAAAAGAGCCTTTCTTTCCTGGCCTATCAAAGGTCTGATTCTGGTCTTTTGTCTATGGTTTGCCTTTATACTGACGGGCAAGGTCCTGTGTGAAATCGCTCTCGACCAGATTGCTGAGCTGACTAACACTAAAATTACAACCGAATCGGTTGATTTTAACATTAACGGCTCAGTTTACATCAGGGAGCTCGTAATCAGGCCTGAACAGCAGAAAAAATACGACGATACAATACTAAAAGCAGAAACAGTATATGCACGTTTCGGCATAGGCAGTTTATTGTTATTACACCCTCGGCTGAAAAAAATAAGTGTTAAGGATTTTATATTCGATGCTCAGCATGATTTGGACACAGACCGGTGGAATATTGCTGCATTTAGAATCAAGCCACTCAAAGGTGCCGCAGGGGGAATGCCCATCATTCGGCTCAAAAGGGGAACGCTCCAATACAGCAAAGTTTCAAACGGCAAGGTCAAAGCTGTTGCAGCAGTACCTATTGATGCAGGATTTACCCCGGCCCAAAAAACACGGAATGGCTACAGCTTTGATATAACAACGGCTAAGAGAGCCGGCCGTGGCAAAAGTATCCTGGCCGGATTTTGGAAGCCCGGCAAGATTACAATTACCGGCGGAATCTCTTCGGCCGATATCCCTGCCTTTGAGAAGGCTTGGATGATAAATGCTCTGGACGCTGAGTTGAATTATGACCGCAGCAACGCTTACTCACTGAAGCTAAAAATAGAAGATTTGCACAGCAGGCATACCTCCACCGGTGATACATTCGCTGTTGATAGACAAGCGTTTTTAGGCAAGTCAGGACTATTCGCCGCTCTACTAAGGTTTTTCAACCGATACCAGCCCTCCGGAACAGTTGCTATTGACCTGGAGGCTCTTGGTAGTTTAGAACGACTAAGCGAGAGTATATTAGTCGGCAAAGTCCACTGTAAGGATATTTCCATCTGCGACCGCAGGTTCCCCTACACCATAAAGCACCTGACCGGCCGGATAGACCTTACTGAAAAAAGTGCAGTCCTGAACAACCTGTGCGGCAAGCACGGTGACGCTGAAATAAGTCTCAATGGTTGGTCTGAAGATTTTGGCCCGAATTGGAAGTACCAAATCCAGATTACAAGTGGCAATATGGCTTTAGATAATGACTTGTACAAAGCGCTAAGTGCAAAGCAGAAGAAATCTTGGTACGCTTTCTCTCCGAGTGGTCTTGCAGCTATAGATTACCAACTCAGCCGAAGGTCGCAAACCGATAAAAAAAAGACTTTGGTGGTTGAACTACTCGGCGTCGAAGCTGCATACCGCCATTTTCCTTATCCGTTAAAAAATCTTTCAGGGAGGTTATTGTTTACTCACGACAATATAACTATTTCAGACGTGATTTCGCAAGTAAATGGCCGCAAAATAACCTTAAACGGCAAAGTAACAGCTCGCAGCACCGATCGCCCAATATATGATATCTTAATCAAAGCAATTGATATTCCATTGGATTCAACACTGGCTTCCTGCTTATCACATAAACAAAGAGATTTTTATAACCGACTTGATATGACCGGTCTAGCTGATGCTGACATAAAGGTTTTTACACCCAAACAGGATTTTGGCCCGACAAGTTTTATTGCCGATGTCTCTCTCAAAAGGACTTCTTTGAAAGTAGATGATTTCCCGCTGCTTATCTCTGGCATATCGGCGAAGACTGTCATTACGCCTGATTTGATACAAATCGAAGAGTTCACAGGCCGGCATAATCGGGCTTTGGTTTCACTGACCGGCCGAATCTGGCTCGACGCCGAAGCCCGACAACCCCGCTATTGCTTGTTACTGCACGCCGAACGGACGGAGCTAAACGATGAGTTAATTTCTTTGATGCCGGCGTCGCTAAAAAAAATCGTCTCTGAACTGCAGCCAAAGGGAAAGGTGAACCTCACCGCCAATTTGAACAAAACCGACAGCGAGGGCTGCCCCGAATATAAGATAACTGTGAGCTGTCCCGGCAACAGCATCAACTTTGAGCCATTACCCTATCCTGTAAAAGATATCACCGGTAGCCTGATGATAACAAAGAACACCATCACACTGGAGGACATTACTGCAACAGCCACTGATAATACTCTGATAACATCAAACACCTCGACCGTAAAAATTAACGGCCAATTAGCACTGGCTGATGATGCTTTCAGCAGCGACCGACTTGAACTTTCAGCCGGTGACATCACTTTTACTGCAGACAGTTTTAGGATTAAGGGTAAATCCTTAACCGGGCTAAAGGCAGATACCTGCTACGACCCCCGCCGGCAAAGCTGGATGACTAAAAACCTCATTGCTGATTGTTATGGCGGCAGACTGGCAGGTAAATTCGAATTGAAGCAATCAGCCGAGGCAGCTTTGGAGTATCTACTGCAGGTAGGCTTTGATAATATTGATTTAAAGCAGTTTCTTTTGGACACAAACCCCAAAAAACCTCATCGCAACAGCTATACAAGCGGGAAAATGAGTGGTTCATTATGTATCACCGCCCAGATTGGTGAAAGCTTACCTTATATCGGCCGATGCCGTCTCCGGATAACCGATATGCAGGTCGGCAAACTCTCACCGCTGGCAAAGCTGTTGTCTGTATTAAAACTGACGGAGCCGGAAGATTTCGCCTTCGAGCAGATGCTCGTTGATTCATACATTAAGCATAACAGGCTGTTTCTTGAGCAGTTCGATTTATCCGGCGAAGCGATTGCCTTTAACGGCTCAGGCTGGATAGACCTGCAAAGCCGCAATGTTGATTTGGTTCTTTTTGCACGGAGCCGCCGCCTTGTCACCGCTGAGCCTTCCATTTTACACTCTCTGACCGAAGGCCTTGGCCACGCTGTTGTCCGAATGGAGGTTACCGGAAATGTTTACGACCCCCAGATAACAACCACAACCCTGCCGGTTATAAAGGAAGCAGTGAAAATTCTTGGCACACCACGCCGTTAAAAATAAGCAGCAAAGCCCTCATTGCACGCCTGATGAGACTAACATCGTGGCATTGTAGCTGGTTAAGACGCTGATTACTCCAATTCGGTTACTTCGGTAAATCGCACCAGAGCGTTTTTGGTTTGCGGATGCGGCTCAACTGTCCCAACCAGCCCGACCCTTCGGCCCACAAGTTTGCTTAAATCTACCTTCAATGCTGAACCCTCCGGCAAAGCGTAACAAACCGTTTGGCCAGAATCGTCGATTATGCGGTAGTGTTTCAACTCTTCTTCCGGGCCATAAATTCTTGAAGTTTGAAACTGCCCTACCGCTGTAAATCTACCCAGTTCAGGAACTTGCGCTAACTTTGTGGCACGCGCCTTTTCTATTCGCTCACGAATATGCTGCAATTGTGAATCCTGAAGCCGAACCTCCTTGTCCACCGCCAAAGCCAATTCATAACGCTCTATCTGCTTAATCGCAAACTCCGAGTAGCGTGCGGCCTTGCCGGCCTCTTTGTTACCGGCAAGCTCAGCCAATGCCTTCTTTACCTTCGTATAATTCTGTTGGGACATCGATTTGGCTCGCTCGGCCTCGATTTGCTCCGCCAAAGCGTAATACTCCTTTAGCTTTCCGGACTCAACGGGAATACCCGTGGGAACATCAGCTTCGGGCTCGGCCTCTGGTTCTCCGTCAGGAGTCCCAAGGACAACAATCAGCGGAACCTCACCAACAGGGCCGAGCGGCTTCGTATACTGAGTAAGTACCCAAAGGTAGGCACCAGTCGGCGGAGCAATTTTATAATAATCGCCCATCTCCTCGCCCATCAACCTAACTTTATCACCCTTATTGAGATGTAACTGCACAGTCGTGGAATGTATCGGCTTAAGGAAGTCGGAGCCGGCATAGACACGAACGGCGTCGCCGGTAACAACCCCAATACCAGGATTATCCGGGTCAATGCTGACATACTGTTTTGAAATCCAGGAAAAACTGCCAGCCGGCGGAACAATGTGAGACCAGCTGTGTTTGCTGGCGACCACCTTTACTCTGT
>CAZTWR010000169.1:0-1757 GCA_964618055.1 uncultured Pirellulales bacterium
ATTCGGAAATAAAGACCACCGGCTACGCATCGCTCGATGAAGGCCAAAAGGTCGAATTCGAGGTCGGTGAGGGCAAAAAAGGCCCATGTGCGACCAACGTGATTCCAAAGTAATTCAGAGTAAAGCGTTGTAAAACCAAAAGCCCCGCCAAATTGCGGGGCTTTCTTTTATCTAAAAGCCAACTGTCATTTAACCCCCCTCTAATTTCACTGTTGTTTAACGGCACCAAACCCCGAACGAGATTGCAGTTGCGTAAATAGGTCTGCTGCCGCTTAAAAGTGTCTTGCTTTTACGGGGCCACTACGTTAGACGCTCAGACGTATTCAATCGTGGCCGGTGGTTTCGGCGTTAAATCGTATAGGCAACGGTTGACGCCGTTTATTGCAGTGATTCGCTCAGAAATCCGGTTGAGCTTGTCCCAGGACAGCGGCGTAACAGTTGCAGTTCTGGCATCAGTGCTCTCGATGCAACGGACCACAATGATTTGTCCGAATTCCCGTTTATTATCCCGGATGCCTGTTGCGCGGTCACTAAGCAGGACAGCTAAGTACTGAAACGCTCCGCTGTCAGCGAGCTCTTCTTCCACAATAGCTGTTGCGGTTCGCACAGTTTCCAGACGTTCAGCGGTTACTTCGCCGACAATTCGAGTCGCCAAGGCCGGGCCTGGGAATGGAATCCGCTCACATATTTCCGCCGGTAACTTTAGAAACCTGGCTACCTCGCGAACATCGTCTTTTCTCAACGTCTTAAGCGGCTCGATGACCGAATAGCCGAAAGAGTCCTTGGGGTCGATGCCGAGCTGGGCCAGAATATTGTGCTGACGTTTGATTCCCGCTACGGTCTCTTCAATATCTGTAAGAATCGTGCCGTGCAGCAGGAACCTTGCGTTCGATTCCCTGACAAGCCGAGCAAAGACCTTTGAGTAAAATGTATCCGTGACGGCCTGTCGTTTCTTCTCAGGGTCTGTCAAACCAGCCAGCGCAGAAAGAAACTCCTGCCGGGCATCTACCAATTCCACTGGTATGCCTAACGAAGCGAAAGTCCTGACGACTCGCTCGGGTTCGCCTTTGCGCATCAGGTCATTATCAACAAAGACGGTCCTGAGCCGGTCACCGAGAGCACGGTGTCCAAGAACCGTTACAAGGGAACTGTCCACGCCGCCACTTAGTGCGTTAATCGCCTTTGCCCGGCTTACTGTTTCTTTAATGTGAGCGATTTGCTCTTCGACGAATTTTTCGCAATCCATTATGAACTCCTTACAAGGTCTATCGAGTTGACTGTTAAAAGCAGAAATCTAACAATTTCAAGAGAGAGTGTCAAGCCGCAGGGGATTTTGTGTTGACAAAGAGCAGTTTGGGGATAGATTGGTTCTTGAAAAATATAGTCATCTCTAAATGAAAGGGGAAAAAATGGCTGTCAAACGAATTACTGTTCATTGTCTCGAAATTGAGGATAAGCCGGGGAGTTTGCAGAAGTTTTTGGCCCAGGCGGCTTCATCGAATGTCGATTTGCTTTGTTTTGCGGCATTTTCCGCTGGTGGCGGTCGTGGACAACTTTATCTAAGCGCGAAAGACCCACAAAGCCTTGAAGCCTGCGTGCAGGCGGTAGGGATTAAGGCAACGGCTGCAACCGGCTTTATCGTCAGTGATGAAGACAAAGTAGGGGCTGCAGCAGAGTCACTAAAGGGCCTTGCGGATGCTGGTATTAATGGAGTTGCCGGCGCTGCGATGGTCTGCGACGGGCAATACCAGATGTTG
>CAZTWR010000169.1:1857-4521 GCA_964618055.1 uncultured Pirellulales bacterium
TATTAATGGAGTTGCCGGCGCTGCGATGGTCTGCGACGGGCAATACCAGATGTTGGTTGTGGTAGATGCCGCTGATGGTGATGCTGCGGAAAAGGCGCTGGGAGCATAAGGCCGAGGTGGCTTTTGGGCTGTGATGAGTTTGTTACGGCCAGAAGGCAGCGATGGCAACGATAAGCCAAATCAGCAGGCCAAGGACAACTTTGGTGGTGGTGCCGAGAAATCGGCCAAGGCCTGCGCCAAAGCCTAAACGAACGGAATCTTCCATCCGACGTCCGCCGGAGACTTCAAAGACACAGGCGGTGATAGCTGCACCGGCGCAGGAGCCGAGGAGCGTGCCGAGCACGGGTATGGGAATTAGAAAAGTACCGAGGACGGCACCGGCGAGAGCACCAATGAGGGCTCCGAGTGAGCCACGGAAGCGGGCACCAGCTTTCTTCGCCCCGACCACTCCACCAAAGAATTCGACCAATTCGCCGAGAAGAGCCAAGACTGTTATAGCAATTAGGGTATAAATGGAGAAAATCCCGTCTTCGGCGTGCCACCAAGCGAACAGAGCTGTTGTTATAACAATAAGCCAATTGCCCGGCAGCGCAAAAGGAACCAGTGCAAGCCAAACTGCGTTGAGAAGAATCAGCATTGCCAACCAAAGATAAAGCATGAACCAATTGTAAACTAAGAACGAAAAAGGGAAAAGTGAATTTATGGGCGCGGATTTATCTCCAGGTTCTAATGGCAGGGTATCATACGAGGAAATGATGCTGGACAGGAAAGTGAAAAAAAAGTAAAAATTCGATTAGAAAGATGCCTTGAGAGGTCCAAATAGAAGCCTTACACGGTTCGTCTCACAAGGAATCCTAGCTAGAAAAATCAAAGGTTATATGTAATGAAGAAATTAGTTGTATTGCTTTGGTGCTTTGCGTGTCTGTCTTTGGCAATGTCTGCCGGTTGCAAGAAGGAAGATGCTGCTGAGCCAGAGGTAGTATTGAAGTTAGGCCATAGTCTTGACGTAACGCATCCGGTACACAAGGCGATGGTGTATATGGCGGAGAAGGTCGCGGAGAAATCACAGGGACGGATGAAGGTCGAAATCTTTCCGAGCGAACAACTGGGCACTGAAAAGGAATGCATAGAAGCGCTGCAACTGGGTTACCTTGCGGTAACGAAGACGTCAACAGCGGTAATGGAAGGTTTCGTGCCGCGAATGAGAATATTCGGCATTCCTTATCTTTTCAGAGACTCCGAGCACTACTGGAAGGTTCTGAAAGGGCCTATAGGCAAGCAGCTACTGTTAGCTGGTAAAAGTAAAGGTCTGCGCGGTTTGTGCTTTTACGACGCGGGGTCGAGAAGTTTTTATGCAAAAAAAGAAATCAAAAGCCCGGCGGATTTGAAGGGTTTGAAAGTCCGCGTTATGAAAAGCGTGATGTCTATGAAGATGGTCGAAGCTATGGGCGGCTCGCCAACGCCAATTGCATGGGGCGAACTATACACGTCACTGGACCAAGGTGTTGTTGACGCAGCGGAAAATAATCCGCCATCGTTTCGTACGTCAAGACATTATGAGGTATGCAAATATTACACACTGGACGAACACACAAGGCTGCCTGACATACTGATGATAAGCGTGCGAGTGTGGGAAAGCCTCAAACCAGAATTTCAGCAGATACTTCAGGAGGCCGTGGATGAGTCTGTCGAATACCAGCGTAAGATATGGGCCGAAGCTGAAGAAAGCGATATGAAAATAGTTAAAGAAGCCGGCGTTCAGGTCAGCTACCCGGACAAGAAACCGTTCCAGGCCTCTGTCAGGAGTATATGGGAGGAGTTCGAAGGCACGGAAATTGGTGAATTAATAAAGCAAATACAGGAGGTAAAGTAGCAATGTTCAAATCGATAAAAAAAGTGCTGGACCGCTCACTTGAGCTGCTTGTGATGGTGGTCGTGGTTGTACTTGTGGTGGACGTTTTGTGGCAGGTCTTTACTCGCTTTATTCTGAAGGACCCCAGCACCTGGTCGGAAGAACTGGCGGTATTTATGCTCATCTGGGTTTCACTTCTCGGTGCTGCGGTCGCCTTAAACCGAGGTGCACATCTGGGTATCGACTATTTCGTGGGCAAGTTGCCGCCGCAGAAAAGACTATACACAGAGATTTTTGTTTTTCTCTGCATAGCATTGTTCAGTTTCACCGTGATGATTCTCGGAGGAACCAAACTGGTAACGAGCACATTGAGGCTGGAACAGCTATCACCAGCCCTTGGGATTCAGGTTGGTTACGTTTACCTAGCGATACCAATCAGCGGATTCTTCCTTGTTCTGTATTCAGTTATCAGTCTGGTCGAGAGATTGGACGCATTAGTCAAAGGCGGCCCCATTGCAAAACAGCATGTAACCGGCGTGGAAGAAGGGGTCGACTAAGACTGAGAATATTGAGCAGCAACCGTACCGAATTAAAAATGTGAAAGGGTATTATAGTGGAGCTACCCATATTAGTGTTGGTTGTCAGTTTCATCATACTGCTTCTTTTGAACGTGCCGGTGGCGTTCTGTATGGGTATCTCAACGGTTCTGGCATTTTTGGTCATGGGAGACCTGCCAGCATTTGTGGCAGTGGCGCATAAGATAGCTACGGGAATCGACAGCTTCGCGTTGTTAGCGATACCATTTTTCGTCT
>CAZTWR010000170.1:0-293 GCA_964618055.1 uncultured Pirellulales bacterium
GCGAATATTTTCAGCTCGCTCCTCAGCCGTCGCCGACGGCAAGTCCCTATAAGCAATTCCCAGGTTGTTCTGGGTCGTCGCATAGTCAACGGGATACTCGTCCTTCTTTCTTATCTCCAGAGCGGCCTTATAGCATTCTATGGCTTTGCGAACATTTTCAGCTCGCGCCTCGGACGTCGCCGACGGCAAGTTCCTATATGCAATTCCCAGGTTGTTCTGGGTCATCGCATAGTCAACAGGATACTCGTCCTTCTTTCTTATCTCCAGAGCGGCCTTATAGCATTCTATGGCTT
>CAZTWR010000170.1:393-4512 GCA_964618055.1 uncultured Pirellulales bacterium
TGCGAACATTTTCAGCTCGCTGCTCAGCCGTCGCTGACGGCAGGTATGTATATGCAGCTCCCAAGTCGTTCTGGGTCATCGCATACTTAACAGGATACTCGTCCTTCTTTCTTATCTCCAGAGCGGCCTTATAGCATTCTATCGCTTGGCGAACATTTTCAGCTTGCTCCTCGGCCGTTGCTGACGGCAGGTATATATATGCAGTTCCCAGGCTGTTCTGGGTCCCGGCATATTCAACAGGATACTCGTCCCTGTTAAATACTTTCAGCGTACTATTATAGTGCTCAACGGCTTTTCGAACATTATCACCTCTCACTTTCCCGCTGGACGCTGGTCTGAGGATGTACGTATTGGCGATACCGACAAGATTCGACGCCTCACCCTGCAAGTCCTTTGCCTTGCGTGACTCTCTTAAACCGGCTGCGTAGAATTCATGCGCCTTAAGGTACAGTTGCTGTTGGTAATAGCAGTTGCCAATCTGAAGGTTCAAAGCACCGCGTTTTTCACTGTCTTCCTCAAGACTTAAACAACGCCTGAATTCTTCAATGGCTGCCTCAAATTCCCCCCTTACGTAGTATTCTCTACCCTTCGCAAAAATTTCCCTGACTTCAGCGTTCTCTGCCTGCGGCAAACCATCCACATAGTTTATGACGTTAATGTTTACTATTGCTCCGGGTTCGACCCGTTCAATATATATACCTCCACTCGGGCTGCGCGATTTATCAATCTTCAGGACCTGATGCACATTATCACCGACTGCTGTCTGTGAGACGGAGTTTGGCCCCTGTTCAATCACAACCACAGGAGGTTCGGATTTTGGTTTAAGGTGCCACCACAAACCCCATATACCCAAGATAATAGCTAATATCACCCCAGCCGCAATCTGTTCCCAAATCGACTTGGCCTTAAAGAAATCTTTGATTTTCTGAAGGGACATTTCAACTTTCTCCGTATTTTGCCTTTGTCAATCGCGCCAATGGTAACAAGATGCTTCCTCTCCAAGGGTGCAGGTAGAATTTTACCGCAAAATCGCCATTGCTGCAACGGCAAAAATTAGCCCTGACACCACGTAGGGTGTAGGGTTTAATATTTGATTGAATCTGGCCGCAAATTCCGCTACATTTACGCAATTATGAGCAAAAGGATAGTAAAGCCGCGTCTTATAGCATTTGAGGTTACCCGCCGATGTCGGTTCAGCTGTCGACACTGCCGGGCAGACGCTGGTGCCGATTGCGAAGAAGAACTAACTACAAGGCAGTGCAAAAGAATACTTAAGGCCATAGTGAAGTATAAAAAGTGTATCCTGATTCTGACCGGCGGTGAGCCGATGGAACGCAGTGATATTTACGAGCTTATTCGATATGGACGTAAGATAGGCCTGCGGCCGGTTTTAGCCACCTGCGGCTACCTGATTAATGAGAAAACAATCGTCAGATTAAAAAAGGCAGGCATTATGGCCTTATCTTTTTCTATCGACGGGGCCAGTGCAGAAAGCCACGATAAGTTCAGAGGGACTAAAGGCGCTTTTGATTCGACAATTAACGCCGCTAAAATAGCTCGTAAAGGGCGAGTTCGTTTCCAGATTAATACCACAATCAGCAAAATTAATATTGACGAGGTTATCGGTATAGCAGAGTTAGCTAAGGAGCTCGGTGCTTATTGCTTTAATCCGTTTATCCTTGTTCCAACCGGGCGGGGCAGAGAAATTGCCGACGAGATTCTTGACCCGGTGGAGTATGAAGCGTTGTTGAATGAGCTGCTGCGGATAAAGCTTAAATCAGAAATTAAAGTGAGAGTTACGTGCGGGCCTCAATTTGCACGAGTGTGCAGGCAAGCTGAAGCTAAAGGGTTAGCGGAGGAAGTGGCCGGGTGTATGGGCGGGGTGGGGTTTGGGTTTGTAAGCTACCGGGGTGATGTGCAGATTTGCGGTTTCCTCGACATACCGGCAGGCAACCTAATTGAGAATAATTTCGATTTCGCCGAGATTTGGGAGGAGTCGGAATTCTTAGAAGAGATTCGTAACGTATCGGGCTACAAAGGCAGGTGTAGAATTTGTGAATACGTTGGCATCTGCGGAGGGTGCAGGGCAAGAGCTTACGCGATGAGCGGTGATTATTTGGCTGACGACCCTGTTTGCAGTTATAAGCCAGGAGATAAAGCGTGAGCATGCGTTTGACGAAACTGCGAAAACAATTGTGCAATGTGCTTCAGGAAGGTCTGCCGATTTGCTCAAGGCCGTTTGATGATTTAGCAAAATTTTTAAATAGTGATGAAAAGATAGTTCTACAAGAAATCGAAGCATTAAAAAGAGCAGGGGTTATCCGGCGGATTTGTGCGCTGATAAATTATCGTGCGATTGGCAGAATAAGCACTTTAGTTGCCGCACATATTCCGGAAGAGAATTTAGGAGAGGTTACCGAAACAGTTAACACCTTAGAAAATGTCTCCCATAATTATCTGAGGGAGCATTACTATAATTTATGGTTCACATTACAGGTCGAATCACCTGAGCAGATTAAAGTTATACTCTCACATCTTTCAGCTCGTTTCGGTGTTGATTTTCGTAGTTTGCCGGTCAGGCGCGTTTTTAAGCTTGATGTTCGCTTTGATGCCGAGGGTAAGGGGCGGTTGCTCGGAGATATCAGGCGGATTCCAAGTAGTGAAACAGTGGAGCTAAATAAAACTGAGAAACAAATACTCTCAAAATTAGAGGACGACCTGGGGGTGACAAGGAGGCCCTTTGATTTTTTGTGCGGTGAAGGATTAGAGGCCGAGGAGGTTTTGCGGATTATACGAAGGCTAATTGATAAAGGGGTTATTCGGCGTATAGCAGCGGTAGTTGACCATCGCAAATTAGGGTTTGTAGCTAATGTTCTGTTTTGCAGTGAGGTTCCACAGGACAGGATTGTTGAAGCGGGCGAAGCATTGGCTCGTTTCGGGATGGTGAGCCATTGCTATGAGAGAGAAACTATTGAAGATTGGCCTTATAATTTGTATGCGATGATGCACGGTAAGAGTATGGGCGGGATTCAGCATGTGATAAACAAATTTACCGAGTCTGAAAAGATAGATTCATTCGAACTATTGCCGACAGCGGCGGAACTCAAAAAGCAGCCTGTCAAATATCGGTTCTATTAGCCCAGACAGATACATCACTAATTTATCTATCTCAGACGTTAAATCTGAAATTAATAATGTCGCCATCTTGGACGATGTAGTCTTTTCCTTCGAGCCGGATTTTGCCGGCGGCCTTGATGGCCTTTTCGCTGCCAAGCTCTTTCAGGTCATCAAAGGCAAAAGTCTCGGCTCTTATGAAGCCACGTTTTATATCGGTATGCACTTTGCCGGCTGCATCAAGCGCAACAGTGCCTCGCTTTATAGGCCAGGCGCGCAGCTCATCCGAGACAACCGTTAAAAAGCTGATTAAACCCATCGCCGAATAGCAGCTATTGACGAATTTACTTGCTTCCGATTCTGTTATACCCAAATCAGCCATGAATTCCTGTCTGCTATCGGTATCTAATTGCGCCAGCTCATATTCGAGTTTGGCACAAATTGTAATGACCGGCACAGAGTTGCTGATTACGTCGGTGAAATTGAATCCGCCTACGGCGGACAAGTTTTGTGTTTGGTTCTCGCCGATATTTACCACAACTACCATCGGCTTTAAGGTCAAAAATCCGAGGGATTTTATCATTTCAAGCTGCTCGTCTGTCTCAATAACTGTGCTGATTGGCTTTTCGGATTCTATTGCCTCCTGTAATTTTTTCTGCAGTTCTAATTCCACCTTGTCGCGTGCATGGGTTTTGGTGGGTTTATCGACCTGCTTTTCAAGCTTTTCTATGCGTGTCGTAACAAGGTCTAAATCGGTAAGCAGTAATTCTGTTTGCAGCTGCGTTGAATCTCTGGCTGGGTCTATACTATCCCAGTAGGGCGGTACAGCCGGATTTTCAAACGCCCGCACAACCAGAACAAGTAAGTCGGTAGTTCTTATTTGGTTAATCAGCCGTCGCGCTGCAGCTCGGCCATGCTCATCGGTGAAGTTAAAGCCCGGCAGGTCAAGACAATCAATCGTCGCATAGGTTGTTTTCTTGGGCTTGTAATATTCGGTCAGCCAGT
>CAZTWR010000171.1:0-4498 GCA_964618055.1 uncultured Pirellulales bacterium
TCTTCATAACTAAACTCTACTTTACTTTGTTTAGTTATCTCTGTAAGAATATCATTTAGATGTTTTTTATTGATAGTTTCTCTAAACCTTTCTAATAGAACAGGTACATTGATTATCTCCTCGATACAATTCATATATCGTGAAACAATTGCCTTAATGGAATATTGTTTTTCAGCCTGTTTCTGGATTCTCTCTCTTAAAGCAACAATGGAATCTGAAGATTTTATGACAAATGTAATTGGATATTTTTCGATTTTATCAATGTCCAAAAAATATTTGTTTACATCCACAGTTTCTGTAACCTGGAAAAAACGCCCCAAAGGTTTCATTACAAAATCGATACCACCATCATTTGCATTTGTCCTTCCGGTCTTAAAAAGCTTTAAATTATCTTCCTGAATTTTATCAATCTCGAAACCCCAAAAGATGTTTTGGTTGTAATAATAGTACTTCAATATACTATAGCTTACTATTTCAAATATCCGTGCATCCACTGTAGATTCGATTAGGCTACTAATAAAAGTTACGAGCTCGTTCTTTTTCAATTTTTGGGAACTTTCACAGAATTGAATAAATTTTTCAAAAGCGCTTTTCTTAGTTTCAACGTAGCTGTCAATAATTTGAATTACTGTTTTTGCAAGGTTATAATGCTTCTCATTAATTTCTACTCTAATTAAATTCTCATTAAACCAATACCTGTTGGTCTCGGGGCTTCTGAGGATAGGGATGTAATCACATGTCGGGAAATATTTCTTGAATTCTTGGTTCAGTCTGTGATTAAGGGCATGATTCTGAAGCTTTTGCCCAAAAGGTAATTCGCGTTGTCTCTTGAAAAGCTGCGTAAAAACAGCACCTTCATATTCCGAGTAATTTCCGCTTTTGTCGAAACCTTTTGATGAGTAGTCTTCCAAAAGCACATATATTGCGTATAAATTTGCAAAACTTCCTCGCGATTTTGACCCTTTACTTGCAGATTTTGTTTTTATGTTAAGATACTGAATTATCTCACTTTGAGAAAATATTCTTTCGGTGGCCTTACCAAAATTGCTTTTCAAAATCTCTACAATTATTTTGGTAAACTCGTGTTCCATATCTATGCCTTTGAAAAGTCCAAAGTTCCCTGTTTTTCATCACCAACTAACTCAAAAGACCGTGTTTCCCTCCGCAATGGTTGATCTTTATATTGTGTCATTATTTCAAGCCTCCGCAGCCCTATTTTGATGTATTCCTCTTCTATCTCTATCCCGATAGACCTTCGCTTGAGTTTCTTTGCTACCCATGAGGTTGTAAAGGTTCCAGAAAACGGGTCAAGAATAATGTCTCCTTCGTTACTACTCGCTTTTATAATCCTTTCAAGGAGCACAGTAGGTTTCTGGGTAGGATGATTCTCGTACTCATCCATTCGATATCTTACCCTTGGAATCTCCCATACATTCCCTGGAACCTTTTTTGAATTGTAAAGCGCTGGTATAGGTTTTCTATAGTCAATTAGTCTCCTCACTGCCCCTGTTCTTGCTTCTACAAGAATATCTTCTGAATTGAAAGTATAGTTATTCTTATCCTTTACACAAAAAAGAATAGGTTCGTACCTTGATCCAAAATATCTCTTTGCTTGCACACCGGAACTGTCGTAGTACCATACAATTCGTGAGAGTATGGTTAGCTGCTTCCTTAAATAAATATCGAAATACGGCATGTTTTGCGTGGATGTCATTACATAAAAGCTACCATTAGGTTTTAATTTAGAGATACATAAGTCTAACCATTGATAACTCCATGCAAGATAATCGTCTGATTTCCATTTGTCCTTTCTGCCATTGAAATCTTTCCCAATGTTATACGGAGGATCAGCAAATATCAAATCTATAGACCCGCCCGCTATTTGATCCTTAAGTACTTCAATCGCATCCCCATATATTATCTTGTGCTCGCCCCTTTCAAACACATCCATATCAATATTCTCCTATTTAACGTCCTTCACAATATAGTTTTTCATTTCTCTGCATGAAATATGTTACCGAAAAACTATTTCTTTTGAATCAAACACCGGCCCATCTTCGCAGCACAATTTATAAATGGTTTCACTTGAACCTTCAATTTTGCACTCCACGGCACAGCTCTGGCAAACCCCTATCCCACAGGCCATCATACGCTCCATACTGACCTGACAATCGATTTTTTTATCTTCTGCAATCTTGGCCATTCGCGCAAGCATCTCTTCAGGGCCACAGCTATGAATAATCGTATCTTTGGCCGATAAGTTGCGCTGGCCAAGCCACTCTGAAAAGCAATCCGTTACAAACCCCTCATATCCTGCCGAGCCGTCATCCGTTGCCACCAACGACTCTACACCATATTTTGCAAACTCACGCAGTGAAAAACCCACTTGCTGTGAAATCTCGTCCAACGGTTTTTCAAAGGGCAGCTCCCACTTCGTCTTTGCACCTGCAAACGCAATCACTTCCATCTCAGGATAATCAGTTATAATAACCTTCGTCAAATGCAGCAAAGGCCCAGCGCCCATCCCGCCAACTACCAACAGAGCCGTCTTCTTACCTTCCGGTAGCTGAAAACCAGTGCCCAGAGGCCCGATTACACTGATTGAATCACCTTTCGCCAATGTGCTCATTCGCAAGGTCGCCGGTCCAACAACGCGATAAAGAATTTCAACAGCCGTCTTATCGCCCTCTACGGTAACATCACAGAAACTAAAGGGCCTCCGCAGCAATATCTTTCGTCCAGCTGTATCGGCCAAATCTTCCGGTATCTCTTCTGCCGGTGGCAGGGCAGCCTTGCTCAACTCTATCTGAGCAAACTGCCCCGGCTTGGCTTTGGCGAAAGCTTTTGCCCCAACATCTATAAACTCAAGCCCAAGCCGAAAAAACTGCCCCCTTATCTGCTTATGGCTGCAGACAAGGGCATCAAATGGCCCTTTATCTGCTTTTGCCTTAATTATCTCTTGTTCGGTACCCATATGTACAAACAATCTACCGAAAAACCATCGCCAGTCAAGCTAATAAACTTCCCAACTGAAACCTCCTACCTCGAGTTTGCAAGTTTTATTTTGACTGGGATGTAAATTTGCCTTACTATACTTGCGGTAGTATCTGTTCCTGAAATTTTATGGAGGACAATATTATGAAATGTCCAGCGTGTGAAAACCAGCTCCAGCAGGTGACAATCGCTGATGTCACGGTTGATGTTTGCAGAGGCGGCTGTGGCGGAATTTGGTTTGATAATTTCGAGCTCAAAAAATTCGACGAGCCCCACGAGTCCGCTGGCGAGGCTCTACTGGACATAGAGCTGAACAAAAATGTAACCGTTGACCACAACAAAAGGCTAAAGTGCCCTAAGTGCGATGACGTTGTGATGATGAGACACTTTTTCAGTGTCAAACATGAAGTTGAGGTTGACGAATGCCCGGGCTGCGGTGGCATCTGGCTTGACGCCGGAGAGCTAAAGCACATACGCAGCTTATTTGAGACCGAGCAGCAGCGCGAGCAGGCGGCCGAAGAATACTTCTCGGAGCTTTTTGGCAATCAGCTTGCTGCAATGAAGGCCGAAGACGAAGCCAAAGTCGCAAAGGCTCGAAAGTTCGCCAATATGTTCCGATTCATTTGCCCGAGCCATTATATTCCCGGAAAGCAGGATGGGGGTGCTTTTTAACCCCCCTTCAGGAAAACGCAATATAAAATTCCGAGCCAAGGTCAGCGGAACCAGAAGAGTATAATCCCCGTTTTACTTCGGCGAACGTCTATCCGAGTAAATCGTCATAAACCCTGACGCCTTCTACCACCTTACAGATATGAACAGCGTATTTATCCTTGTACTCAGGACACTTGCTTGGATAAGTGGCATCGACTGCTGACTTCAAGGCCTCGACACCATCAGCTTTTACCAAAGCGCCGGCAGCTCCTTTGTCACCGCCTCCCAACATCCGTTCCCCCAGAACGCCGGGCACAGTGCGCGCAATATCGCACATCGCCTCCAGTTCAGGCCCGGAGATTTTATAATCGTCTCGAAGACCGATACCATCCTCACGAAATATACTTCCAACGCTTTCAATATCCCCAGCCTTCCAGGCGTCAAGCATCTCATAGAATCGTTTTTGGGCACTGAAAATGTATTTCAACCGGTCGCATAAATCCGGATATTCACCTTGGAACTGGCTCAACATCTTCTCATAAACCGCCCGGTCTTTAATATCAGCCAGGCAGCTTATATCGTATTTGGCTTTCTGTAATAGCGAAACCAGCTCTTCACACTCGGCCCTTCGAATTTTATAAGTCGATTTTTCCAACCCTGGCCGAACCGTGCCGGTATCGAGTACCACAATGCGAAAGTCCGTCGCCCCGCCACCAAGAGGCACATATTTTACACTCCTGGTCTTGGGGTTATAATGCGTCCCCATATCTTGCCGCGCAAATAGTATCATAATCTGGTCAAGCTGACCGCAAGGCGAACCAACATAGTCGTTCTCCACCGCCTGCGCCATATC
>CAZTWR010000172.1:0-4494 GCA_964618055.1 uncultured Pirellulales bacterium
CAATACTCTTTCCAGGATATCAGCAAGGTTGGTAGCCTCGGTAGCATGCATCATCTTTTGCTCAGCCATTGGCCTGTTCCCTTCTAATCACGCCAGTTTTTTGGCCTTTATGACCAAATCTGCCGTTTTCTTACGTACATTTGCAATAAAACGACAATTACCGCAATCTTTGCTTTCTTCATTATAATCCGGGCAAGAAAGAAGAACTTCAACCTCTCTTCTCAGCTCCTCAGCAAATTCCGCTTTCTCTAATACCCCTTTGGCATTGTTGATTTTAGCAGTAATATCCTCGATTACAGATTCTTGCTTTTGAAACGTCGAGCAATTTATTTTAGTTTCTTCGTTTTTCATCTGTGCATTCTACCTCCCTGGATTACCGGTTCTGCCAATGTTTTTCTTGAATCCAAAAAGTCCCTGCAAGTCTTACATTTTTTAAGATGTTTCTTTGTTGTCTTTGAGGACTCTAAAACCTCACACTCCTTCATAACGCCCCAAGACCACCTGATTTTTTCCCCAACATCTGTCGTACATACAACCTTCTCAATCAAATTGCTTACTAAATCATACTGCAAATGCGATGAGGAAACCTTTGGCTTGGCTTTCTTTTTGGGCTTGACTTTTGCTGGCATTACATCAAATCTCCTAAAGGCCCTAAATTTAGATTCAACTCTTCGCTTTTGAGACCAAATATTTCTTTCAACTCTTCCATTTTACTTTCTAACTTCATCAGAGTCTCGCCTACTCTTTCTACTTCCTCATCGGAAAGGGAACCTGCTTCCACCCTTTTCATAGCTTGTCTTTCCAACAGCTTTCTTATCAGCTCTATAAGCGTTAGCACCAGCTTAGCCAACCCCTTTTCCACATTCTTGGGATTTGCATCAATTTTTGGTGGAAGAGCATTTTGGGATTTCTGTATCTCCTCAGCAAATTCTTCCGGTGAATCAGTTTCGACTATTTCGTTTGCTATCATATGCTCTCCGCTCCTGCTAAGCTTTGACATCGGATTACTTTATCAAAGATATCTGCTTGTTCGGCATTCTGAAGAAGGCCTGATTTCGGTGACAAAACAACGAAGTTATACGGAGGCCAAGGACCGCTGAACAAATACTTAAAACCTGGGTGAGTACTTTTTATATGCTCAAATGCCTCTCTGAAGTTGTTTTCCTTGGCTTTTTCAACTAAATAAACTGCGTCTATGAGCAAGTTTTCTGTCTTTAGTTTTCCAACCTTTTTTCCTGTAGCAAACCTACTGAAGAATATGTCCATAACTTTAATGAATTTATTCGCTTTTGTTTGAAATTCCTTGTCTATTTTGTATTTTTCAAATCTTTCCTTCATAAATCTCTTACTCGCTGAGGCATCTGACATCTTTTGCTTATTAGTCTTAAGGACCTTGACGATGTTTTCTTTTATTTTGTCTGCAGGCCAGATGACCTTAATACCAAACTCGAACTTATTATAGAGTCTTTCCAGATTGTCTTTAAAGTCCTTATAGTAGCTCTGCACCATTGAAAGCAGGTTATCTCTGCCATCGATAGCAGTCTGAAACCTCACGGGTAAAACAGTAAAATCCTTCATAAGCTTTTCCACTACTGCCTCATGTTCTAAGACATTGCTTTCAGTTACTCCTTGAATTGGCTGGTTGATTTCACTAACGACTGCTCCTATGTTATAATAAGGGATATTATAAACACCAGCCCCTTCTAACCCATAAATTGATTCTTTTATTTGGTCGCTGGAATCTATTATGCCATATAAATACAGTTTCATTATTATTGCGCCTCCTACGTTAGGCCGGGAATGTGGAACCTCTTAGTTTTTCCATAGTTTCCACCGAGCTGAGCAAAGCTCTCAGGCCCAAATATATAAGGTCTACACCCGCTACTGAAATAACCATATCTCCTGATATGACCACGCCCTTATCCAGGACTCTATCCAAGACTTCCAAGAGAGTTACATTTTTTGATTTTGTCATGACACTATTCATTTTGTCCTCGTCCTTTTGAGAAACCACAGAAGTTATATGGTGGCCATGGGCCGGTACAATTGATAAGAAGCCCACCGTCTTCATAGTACATTTTCAATGTATCTACCATGTTGAGGAAGTCATTTACTTCATCCTTATCAACCAAAAAAGCAGAGTTTAAGACCATGTCATCCTCTCGCTCGGTTAGTTCTCGCGGCAACAGCTTGTTTATGCGCGCTTCAAAACTTAATTCCTTCAATAGCTTGAAACTTTCCTGACCACATTCATTAATTTTTTCATTTAATATTTTTTCTATCAGCTCATCTTTTTTCTTTTTAAGAAAATAAACCTTACCAACAGAAGAAGTTTTGATTTCACTCTCAATCTTCAGGATTTTCTTTTGGCTGTTGAGAAAACTGGCCTTCAGTTTTTCCGGATTACAATATATCTTGAGCCCCCATTCTTGTTTGTTTGCTAATCTTCTTAAAATTGCCTTAAGCTCCTCACTGTATTGTTCAAGCATCGCCTTTAGGCTGTCATCTGCGTTAAAGAGCGTCCCAAACTTAAAAGGGATTACATCAGTATTAGTCATAACCTGTTCTATTATTTTTTCATGTATACTTGCCTTGGCCTTGACCCACTGAAAATCAGCCATATTTCTTTTCAGGCCTTCCTCGTCAAATTCTTGCCCTTCAACTCTTCTAACTACCGCATAAAGGCCGTTATGGCAGACAAAATAAAGGTCATACTCCAAAGGCTTTATTTCCTTTATTTTAGGCCTTCTATCTGCAACACAATATAAGTAAATAAGCTGTTGTTCTGTCATCTCCGTACCCTGAACAAACTAGCTGGTTGTCAACGTGTGACCCTGGCGTTCGTAGGATTCAACTTCCAGATTATTGTTTAGCTTGACCTCATAGATGTTTCTATCATGTACTCTTGTAGGCAGTCCAAGGGACTTTAAGAAAGAATTCTCTTCATAAACTTCCGCTTCGATGTTCCACTGTCTGTCAACCTTTGTTACACCGACAACCTTTACATCTTTTACATTGAGAGCCTTCTGTAAGAACTCTATAACTATATCTTTAGCTTCTTCTATACCGGTCATTTTCTACATCTCCTTTTCTTTTGCCTTTGTAATAGCGTCCAGTCGATCTAAAAGTTCCTTTTCCTTCTGGTCGTATTCCTGCTGGCTTATTTCGTCCAGTTCAAACCGCAATTGCAACCGCATAAGCTCTTCTTTTATACGCCCTTTGTCAGATAGCTCTTTCTGGGCCATATCGCTGAGCTTTTGGCCCATCCATATTACCCCTTTTAATGGCGCAAGCAGTATGCTGTCGATTAAAAACATATTCAGTAATCCTCGGTATTAATGCTGATATTTACAAAATTAAACGGAGGCAGTGGTCCTACATATGTGAAGGTCACTTTTTCACCGTATTTTTCATCTAACAGCTGAACTGGTTGGTCAAAATCGGCTTCTTTTGCCTTTTCCACAAAGAAGGCAGCGTTAATAATCATCATATTGCCATAAGTATCGTTTGTTTTGACTTCAACCGCTAAGGGCGAGAGGATATTTATAATATCGTCCCTGACAATCTGCTTTTCTCTCTGCAGGGCCTCCTCCACCATTCTTCCTATCTCCATCCGCTGGTAATGGGACTTTTCAGGCGCAATCGCTGCGATTTTTTCTTTAAGCCGCTTTATATCCTCATACTCTTCCAGGATGTCCTTATAAATAGTCTCTTCCTTAAACATTGCTTTAAGGCTGAGCTCGGTCTTGTCCTTAACAGCCTCCAGTAGGTTCTTAAATTTATCATGCTCTTTTTCCAGTATTCTTTTGACTTTTTCTTCATCTTCAGCAACTGTTGCAAATCTTACCGGCAAGGCTGTATGTTCGGTCATTACTCTTTCAATAGCCTTTTCATGGGCAAGAGAATTTTCCCGTGAGACCCGGTATTTTTTTATTGGAGCATTGCTGACTACAGCCGAAATATCGTTGAAACAAACCGTGTGCAAATCATCGCCTCGTCCGCTGATCCCCAGCGGACCAAATGATTGAAGTTGGTCTGAATCTATGACACAATACATGTATTTGCCTTCCGTCGCAACGGTATCCATCTTTACTTTTCCCATTCTTCCGGATATATGACAATATTGATAAAATTAAATACCGGTAGTGGTCCAGCATACAAAAACTTTATTCTGTCTTTATAATCCTCGCTTAAGTCATCCATAATATTGTCGAATTCCTTTTCCCTTCCCTCATCTACCAAAAAGGCAGCATTCATAAACATTTCATCACCTATAGTATCATTAAGCTTGTACTCAACAGATGTCCTTCTGAGCCTGTCTACAATTTCCTCTGTTTGTTTTTCTTTCTTTTTATCTAATGCCTGTTTCACGAGCCGACCAACACCCATTTTCGCTTGAACATCCTTGTTGTTTTTTTCTTCTATGGCTTTTTTCAGATTTTTTATTGTTTCATTTTCTTCCACGATCTCATCAAAGACAGCATCTATATCTTT
>CAZTWR010000173.1:0-4482 GCA_964618055.1 uncultured Pirellulales bacterium
AATATGATGCAATCTATCTTGGTATAGGAACAACTGTAAGCCGTTCCACAAAGGTTAAGAATATTGATAGAGCTCATTTGGCTCTTCCTTTTCTGCAAGCCAACAAGATCGGTTCAGGAACAAAAGTAGGTAAAGAAATAATCGTTATCGGTGGTGGAAATGTGGCTATGGACGTAGCCAGAGAGGCCTTACGTTTGCAATATATGCAGCATCCGGGAGAAAAGGTGATAACTAAAACAGTTTCTCTGGAAGATTGGGACGAGATGCCCGCAACAAAGGAGGAAATCGAGGATGCAAAGGCAGAAGGGATCCAATTCAATCCGGGTTGGGGACCAAAAGAAGTCAAAGTCGAAGATAGCAGAATAAAAGGACTCTTATGTGTAAAAGTTAAGTTGGTATTTGATGAACAGGGAAGATTCAGTCCCACTTTTTATGAAGAAAAGCAAATGTTCTTGGAGGGGGATATGATAATCGAGGCCATTGGCCAGGCTCCTGACTTCTCGTTCATACCTGAAAAGCTCTTTGAAAAGCTTCAATTTACAGCCCAAAGAAAAGTAAAGGTCGACGACAACGGTATGACCACAATTCCCAGGGTGTTTGCCGGCGGTGACATAGTAAATCAAAACTTAGATGCGGTTACCGCCATTGCTGATGCTAAAATAGCAACGGAAGGAATTCATAAAATGCTCTCTGGGAGATAAAAAGTATTCTGCCTCAAGCTACTGGCGGTGCTAAGTGATTCTTTCAGGAAAGCCATAGGTAAGAAAAGCAAGCTTACCAATCGGATCCAACAGTGCCAGTTTGTGCCATCAAAGATGGATTGAAAGGTGATTCAGTCTGAGCAAAAGGCTTAAATGTGGTTTCTGAGATGTTTTGGTAAAATACTGCAAGCTGCAGGAGAATGAGCAATATTGGATAGTGGCCTTTACATTGCGGTATTTTATCTACCCAGCCCAAGAAACATTCGTGTGGGCAAACTGGGACAGTTCCATTTCAAAAAAGGAACATATTTCTATGTGGGAAGCGCTCAGAGGAATCTATCAGGCAGGCTCAAACGGCACAATACTAAGAAAAAACCTCTGAGATGGCATATTGACTACCTCTCTGAGAGAGCGAGGATGCTTGGAGCTATTACGATTCCTGGGCCACGTAAATATGAATGTGAATTAGCAAAAGAGCTGGGTGAGATGTTTGAATTGTGCGTACCCGGCTTTGGTGCTTCGGACTGCCGCTGTAGTGGGCATCTGTTCTTTTCACCAAAACTGATCTGAGAATAAGTCGAGTTGAGCTTCGATTTTACAGAAAGAGACTACAACCTATTAGTTTATTCTACTGATGGATTCTTGGAAATTAAGAAGGTGACCGCCTTTTGCAAAAGCTCTTTTTTCGGCTTTTTACCAGCCATCCATCGCGAAATCGTACATGGATGGATATTTAACTGCCGGGCTAACCATTGTTTGGTTATTCCATGGAGTTTGCAATAAGCGATGATTTTTTCTCCGAGAGTTTTAGGGGAAGTATTCCAAGGTAAATAACCAAGAAACTCAATTATCTTTGGCATATATCTGATTTCGGACGAATACTGATTATACGCCCAACCGTGAATTGAATGAATATCCGCCTTAAGTTCTCTCGGCCATATCTTGTGAGGATCCGGTCTTCCCAGTGGTTTCTCAGTTTCAGGGCCGATAACCCGCCATCCCTTTAGCTCCACACAGCTCGTTACCTAACTGTACTATGCGCAAAGTTCCGTTCTGGCCTGCTGGTTAGGTTTTGGCTAGGGCTGGATTGTCCAGCCAGTTTGCCCACATCGGCTTCGCTTGGCACACACCTACAACCAAACTACAACCTTTTAACAGAATATCCGTTAGTTTTTCTGACGCCGACATTTCATAAGTAGTTGTAAAATATCGACTTATAAAAAATAATATTTTAGTTAACGTTTTATATATACGATGCTCCTATTTATAAAAATGACGCACGGATTAAATGTCAGGTGCTCCGAAAAAACCAACGTCAAGGATTCGTAAAAGCGACGTTTGAATGGACAGTAGCCCTCCGCCAAAACTCAAATATTATGCTGATTTCTTAATATTTCTGTTTTGATAAACGAAAAATTTGGCTATAATAATGTAAGAACGGTTGTAGTAAACCAAGATTTAGATGTTTACCTACTTAAGATAAGCTCCTCTTGGACAACAAGTTAGGGCGGTTAGCTCAGATGGATAGAGCGCCTGCTCGACACGCAGGAGGTCGTAGGTTCAAGTCCTATACCGCCCATTATCTTAAGTCCTTGCAACTTGCTTGTAAGTAGATAGTTTGTAAAGCTAATATTGAGCTTCAAGCTCAAAAGCTGGTGATTTATGGTTGGGGCAATGTCAGCGCCATAGACGTGTGGCAAGCATAGTAGCCATCAAAGCCCGGAGGGGTTTCACATGAGATGAGAGTTAATTGGTTAATTCGTCAATTGGTAATCCCTTAACTACTACTTCCCTACTCACCGATGGGTTTTGGCCCTTTTGTCAACATTCAAAAGCTCTGAAAGCGACGTAAAGTGCATTAACCCCCTTAGAAATACTATACCAGGCATCATATGATACAAAAAGGGAAAATTTCTAACGGGGTTAAATCATTACTCGGATAGACTTATAGAAATTGTAACTTTTGTGCCTCTAAACATAATATTGACGCCGGTATCGGTTATATTAGCCTTGAAGAAATGATTGTTTTGTTCAGAATAAAAACAAAAGTATCAAAATCATCAATGCTGGCTTGGAATTGAATTACCAACTGTCCTATAAAAAGTGTCCCAGCCTTAGGAAAGTGATAAATCCTTTGCTTGCAAGGTTACTTGCTATCTCGGATAAACTGGTGATTCGTTTTGCTTCTGATGTTTTTTTTTAGTATACTTTATAATGATACAGCGGATAATGAAGAAGCTTCCATTTCTTATTTTGAGCTTCTTAATCACTATGACTAAACAAAAATAAAATGCTCGCTGTTTGCGTATTCACAATTTATCGGAAAAACTTATTAAATGGCAATAGATTGAGGTAATCGAATGAAAGCTACACAAGGTACCTCCAATGCCCTTACCCCAAAAACAAGAACCGACCTTCTATTCGGCGAACTACTTGTGTCCAGAGGCCTTTTGAGCCGCGAAGAATTAATCGAAGCGCTAAACAAACAGCGCGAAGAGGGTGGCCGACTCGGTGAGGTATTGCTTCGACTGAAAATGCTAAGCGACGAGGATGTTACCCTGGCTCTGGCCGAGCATCTCTCAATGGAATATATTCGCCTCGATGACATTACCAAGATAGATGTGAACCTCGCTCGAATGCTACCTGAGGCTATCGCCAAGCGATTTCGCCTTGTGGCCATCGGTGAGATAGATGACAAAGTTATCGTGGCGATGGCTGACCCGCTTAATGTTGTAGCAATAGATACAATCACACTGAAAATAAAACGTCAGATTAAAGTAGTAATTAGTTCGCCTAAGGAAATTCGCCAGGTAATAGAGGCGATTTATCATGGTTCTGATGTCGAGGAACAACAGCTCCGCGACCTTGTAGAGTTCGAAGTTGGCGAAGAGGGCAAGATAGAATCGATTGTAAAGGAAGCCTCGGAGGAGACGGACGTAGACAGCGAAGTAGCTGCAACGAAAGCACCTGTGATTCGCTTCGTTGACTTGCTACTAAGCCAGGCGGTCAAAAGCAGGGCAAGTGATGTTCATATCGAGCCTCAGGAAAAGTCGATGGTGATTCGAATGCGAATTGACGGTGTGCTTCGTGATATGGTTCCGCCGGCCAGAAGAATGCAGGCCGCAGTAATTGCCAGGATTAAGATTCTATCAGATATGGATATTGCCGAACGCAGATTGCCCCAGGATGGGCGATTCAAAATAAGAACCTCCGGCAGAGATATAGATGTGAGGGTCTCAGTGATTCCAACAATATACGGCGAAAAAGTGGTGATGCGAATCCTTGATGCATCAGCGGTAAGCCACGAAGTAGATCAACTCGGGTTTGAACCCAAACGTCTTGAAGAATTTAAAACCGTATTGTCACAGCCCCACGGCATCATAGTTGTCACTGGGCCAACCGGCAGCGGTAAAAGTACTACATTATACGCAGCGTTAAATTACCTGAAGGATCCGACGAAGAATATTACCACGGTTGAAGACCCAGTCGAATATCGTCTTGCGGGTATTAACCAGATTCAGGTCAAGCCGGAAATCAATCTTGATTTTGCGGTGTGTTTGCGGGCGATTTTGAGACAGGACCCGGACATAGTTTTAATAGGTGAGATCAGGGACAAAGAAACGGTTGAGATCGCGATAAAAGCATCTTTGACCGGCCATCTGGTCCTGAGCACGTTCCATACCAACGATGCACCCAGTGCAATAAGTAGATTTGTTTATATGGGAGTTGAGCCGTATTTGCTGGCTTCGACGCTCAATTTAATCGTTGCTCAGCGACTAGT
>CAZTWR010000174.1:0-2652 GCA_964618055.1 uncultured Pirellulales bacterium
AGCACCCTCGTCAAATCTTTCTAATTGTGATACATTAACAATTTTGTAGCGTGTTTCGAACTTATAATTATTAAAGCCGCGTTTGGGCAATCGCCTAAACAGAGGCATCTGCCCCCCCTCATAAAGTGATACCGAAGAGGAGCCAGCCCTGCTACCGCTGCCTTTGTGGCCTCGGCCGCAGGTTTTACCACGGCCTGTACCAGCACCTCTACCAACACGCCTGCGAGCTTTATACTTACCTGCGACAGAAGTTATTTTGAAATTTAACATTTAAATCATCACCACCTTTTTACAACTTCAACTTCTACACCACGAAGAGATTCAACCATTCCTTTAGTGCGCAACTTCAACAATCCACTTAACGTAGCTTTGACAACATTTTTAGCAGAGGTGCTTCCGTAAACTTTTGTAAGTACATCTTGCACGCCAGACAATTCGAGCACTGCTCGGGCACTTGAGCCGGCAATAACTCCCGTACCAGGGCTGGCTGGAACCAGTATTATCTTTGTCGCTCTGTATTTGCCGGTGACCTGGTACGGAATCGTCCGGCCAAGCAGAGCTATTCTGTGCAAAGATTTCTTGGCATCTTTTATACCTTTCTCAACGGCTAATGGGACCTCATTAGCCTTACCATAACCAACACCCACTGTGCCTGCACGGTCACCAACTACAACCAGGGCCGCAAAGCTGAACCGTCGGCCTCCTTTGACCACTTTGGAACAGCGAAATACTTTTACGACCGTATCTTCGAACGGCTGTTCTTCCTGAGCAGATAGTTTAGCGCCATCAGAAGGCCGCACCAAAGGTGCGACCCTCTTCTTTGAGGTCTTACTTTTAACAGGATTAGCCGATTCTGCTGTCAATTCTCTTCTCCAAACTTATCTCTCTTGTTTAAAAAACCAACCCAGCTTTTTTCGCTGCCTCGGCAAGAGCCTTGACTCTGCCATGAAACTTATAGCGGTTTCTATCAAAGCAAACACACTTAATGCCAACGCTCAGCGCCTGTTTTGCGACTGCTTCACCTACTATGTGAGCGGCCTTTTTGTCACCACTGCGAGGCAATTGGTCCCGCAGGGCTTTTGCTCTTGTGCTTGCAGAAACAAGTGTCGCTCCTGCAACATCATCCGTAATCTGGGTGTAAATATGTCTGTTTGAGCAAAATACCGACAGTCGTGGTCTGTCTGGTGTTCCAAAGACCTTTTTTCGCACGTGATATTTACGTCTCAAGGCTGCTTTTTTTATCCTGTCAATTCTCATAAAAACCAAATCCTAACTACATCGTTCCTGAAGCAAATGCTTTGCCGACTTTGCGCTTTACATATTCGTCGGCATAACGGATACCTTTGCCTTTATAGGGTTCTGGCGGCTTTATTTTTCTTATATCCGCAGCAAACTGTCCCAACAGTTTCTTATCTATCCCCAAAAGCGTAAACCTGGCGGGAACTTCATTGCCTCTAGTTACACCGGTCTCAATTTTTACCTTTATACCCTCTGGTATTGGCTTCTCTACCGGATGGCAGAAGCCAATTTGCAAAATCAGTTTGCCCCCTTGCTCCTTGACACTATAGCCAGTGCCGTACATCTGCATCTTCTTTTCAAAACCTTTGCTGACGCCGATTACCATATTGGCAATCAGGGCGCGCATTGTGCCGTGCAACTGCCTGTTCTGGCGTATTTCAGGATGTTCATTTTCAACTAATATTTTCCCTGCGGAACTGTCAATTTTTACCAATATCGGCGGCTGAGAGTTCAACCGCAAACTGCCGAGCGGACCTGAAACCTTGATACACAGGCCATCTTGCTCAACCTTTACCCCTTCAGGAATAATAATTGGTTTTTTCCCAATACGACTCATTAACTCACCGTACAAAGTATCTCGCCGCCAACATTGTCCTTGCGGCAGCTTCTATCACTCATTACACCTTTACTTGTCGAAACAATCGCTACACCGTAACCGGCCAAAACGTGCGGTAATCGGTCAACAGACGAATAAACTCTTCTGCCAGGTTTACTTATTCTTGCTATCTCATTAATAATAGACTGGCCATTCTGGTCGTACTTTAGGGTAACCCTCAGTATTCCTTGTTTGCCATCATCGATGCGGTCGAAATCTTCGATGTAACCTTCCTGCTTAAGCACAGCCGCTATACCTTCACAGATATTCGAGGCCTTAATGTTAATCTCGGTCTTATTTACCCGGATCGCATTGCGAATTCTCGTCAGCATATCAGCTATTGGGTCACTGGCGCTCATAATTGGACTCCAAGTCAATCTCCAAATTGCGATTTTTCAATTGTAAATCGCTTTACCAACTGGCCTTTTTTACTCCCGGTATTTTTCCTTCGTTGGCTAAGGTTCTAAAACAAATCCGGCAAATTTTGAATTTGCGATAAACAGCTTTGCTTCTTCCACAAAGCTGACAACGCGAATATTGCCTAACGCGAAACTTTTGTTTCTTTTCTGCCTTATTTTCCAGTGCTTTAGTCGACACTCACATGCTCCAAACTAATAGTTTACCTTTATAGCCAACAGCCGCTAAATACTACCGCTCCGGCGTTGCTGACTCCCTGAAGGGCATACCAAAAAGCGACAGCATTTTCATTGCTTCCCTGTCAGTATTTGCCGTCGTTACAAAGGTTATATTCATACCCT
>CAZTWR010000174.1:2662-4482 GCA_964618055.1 uncultured Pirellulales bacterium
TTTCCGCCTTATTTTCCAGCGCTTTAGTCGACACTCATATGCTCCAAACCAATCGTTTGCTTTTAGCCGGCAATACTACTGCCCCGGCGCTGCTGACTCCCTGAAGGGCATACCAAAAAGCGATAGCATTCTCGTTGCTTCTCTATCAGTATTTGCCGTCGTTACAAAGGTTATGTTCATACCCTGCTGAAACTCGATCTTAGCAGGGTTGATTTCCGGGAAAACACTCTGTTCAGCCAACCCCATCGAGTAATTGCCTCTGCCATCAAAACTTTTTGGGTTAAGGCCGCGAAAATCTCTTACTCGCGGGATTGCAAGACTAATCAGTCTATCCATAAATTCATACATTCGTTCGCTGCGGACAGTCACCTTCAAACCGATTTCGTTACCTTCACGAACTTTGAAATTCGATACGCTTTTTTTAGCTTTACATACGATCGGCATTTGGCCCGTAATCATCATCAGGTCCTTTTTAGCAAGTTCCAGAAATTTTTTGTCCTGCGCCGCTCTGCCCACACCCATAGAGATAACGATCTTTTCCATCCGCGGTACAGCCATATGATTCTTGTAATCGAATTCCCTGACTAATTCCGGAACTATCTTGGACTTATATAAATCCTTCAAACGTGCCATCTCATATCTCGCTTTAGGCTTTATGAGCCCTTTTAACAACGCCAATTTCACTACCATCGGTCGCAAGGCGTTTTTTACTTCCATCGGCGTCTATCTGATAATGAACCCTACTGCCTCTTGAGCTTTTTGGATTTAGCGGCAAGACATTACTTATATGGATGGGCTGCTCAACATCAATACGACCTCCCTGCGGATTTCTACGTGAAGGCCGAACGTGCTTTTTCGCTACATTGTGACCCTGAACCACTATGCTTTTCTTCTCCGGTATGACGCGCAGCACTTTACCGGTAGCGCCCTTATGGTCACCCGCTATAATCTCAACCATATCACCTTTTTTTATATGTAGAGCCATCTTTAAATTTCATATTCCTTTTACACAACAATAATCAACTTATTCAGACTACTTCACTTGCAAGCGAAATAATTTTCATATAGTTTTTTTCACGAAGCTCACGAGCAACCGCACCAAAAATCCTTGTCCCTATGGGATTGCCTTCGCCATCAATCATCACGGCGGCATTGCTGTCGAACCTTACATAGCTGCCATCGGGGCGCTTCAGCGGGTGTTTGGTGCGGATAATAACGCATTTATGCACTTTCTTATCATCCAGCTGACAGTTCGGAAGCGACTTTTTGATAGCAACACAGACAACATCACCTACACCGGCTACAGGGCGCCTGAACCTTCCCCTGGACCCACCTTTGCCAAGAACCTTGATGCACAATGCCAACCTAACACCTGAGTTGTCGGCTATATCCAACATTGTTTCCTGCTGAATCACCTTATTTCCCGTCTCTCGCTTCTCATATTTCTCTTCGTGCTTCTCTCAAGCTATTATTGCTGCACTGCTTTTTCCAGGACCCTTACAAGACGCCAACTTTTAGTTTTGCTATAGGGCCTGCACTCAACAACCTCAACGACGTCACCCACACCGGCCTGATTATGTTCGTCATGGACCCCAAGCTTCGTTCTACGCCTTATGTATTTGCCATACTCCGGATGCTTAACCTTGAAATCAATGACAACTTTAATGCTTTTATCACCGCTGTTGCTTATCACCACGCCGGTCACAGTTTTTAATTTCCTGTCCTGCATCTTCGATTTCCAATCGCCCCCCCTGCTTTATTTCGTAAGATAGAAGGTGTGAAATCCAGTAACTGATTATTATCTGGTTTTCCGTTTGTTT
>CAZTWR010000175.1:0-4467 GCA_964618055.1 uncultured Pirellulales bacterium
CACCACGTAACCTCCGACAGCCTCGGAGATGTCGAACTGGTTGATACAACCGCTGCAGCCACAGCCCTGATTGTTTTTGATTTGTTAAAACATGCCAGCTGGCAGGTAACCGAAAAAATCGCCCAGGCACTCTTTGTCGCAGTAGCCACCGATACCGGCTGGTTCCAGTTCAGCAATACAGACAGCAGGGTTCATCGAAGCTGCGCCGAGCTGATTGACGCTGGCGTAAATCCCACGCAAGTTTATCATGATATGTATCAAAATTTCTCATATCAGCGGTTCAAACTGATGACGGCGATGCTCAACACACTCGAATTGTATTTTGATGGACGCTTCGCAATGCAGCATTTATCTCAGGCCGATTTCGAGCGAACTGGTGCTGCATTTAAGGATACCGAGAATCTAATTGATGAATGTCGGCGGATAAGTACCGTTGAAGTAGCGGCTCTGTTTGTGCAATTGCCGGATGGCCGCGTCAAATGCTCACTGCGAAGCAGGAATGCTATCGATGTTCGCAAAATCGCTACCAAGTTTGGTGGTGGGGGCCATACGGCAGCCGCAGGCGTCCATCTGCCCGGCCCTTTGGAAAACGCAAAAAAGCTTGTTTTCGATGCCGTGGCGGAACAGTTTAAGCAGCCGGAGAGTGAATAACTTTCATTCGGGTGGACAATAATGAGCAACCTCTCCGTTTTCATTCGGGAGGAAAAGCTCTCTCAGAATAGCTTGTCCTTTGTTGCTATCAGCCGGCACCCACTGCTCATCAGCAACCCTGCGAATAAGCCTTCCTTGCCCCCACTGCTTAGCACCCATTGCTCCTGACCCGGTAAACTCAAGCCCCTCTTTTTTTACCACAGGGTTAGGAATTTCTAAAAAGCCGATAAAGCGGTTCGTTTCGTTTGGCTCGTAGGCATAACTGAATACATATGCTCTGACACCCGCTGGCTTTCCGCTGGGCAACGCACCCGAAGGGGCATCGATAGGCGGAACAACATCGCTTTCTGCAACGAAAAGCTTGCCGGTATTCAGGTCATAGAACCATCCCTTTTTGTACTCTTTGACTATTGTTATGGTCTTTTCAGGCATTGACAGCCCTATAATCACCAACAATATAAGCACGGAAGCGATGGTGATGCTAATGATTATCCTAGGGTTCTTGTTAATCCATTTCCTTACGGCTAATCGTTCCCAGCGCTCTTGAATTTCGTAGCGCAGCCAATCAGGAAGTGTAAAAAACATATATCTAAATATCCTCCAACACTTCTACACTGAGATGTATCCACTCTACACAGAAATAATTCTAAAACAAGCTTCATTTAAGCGCTTCAAGCAAACGTTCTATATCAGGGTTATTATGCGACGCTTCTTCTGCCGATATTTCCTGATTCGCAAACTTGACCGTCCGTAGGTCTTTCCACCTCCACCACTCACAGTGAAAATCTACAAAAGACATATTGCAGCCGCCATTGTGTCTTGCCGTTATCTGCTGACGATACTTAGGGTCATTCCAGGGCCACCATTCCCCCCCTCCAACACAGCATTTCATAGGGAAGTAGCTACCGTGTATCCATCTCCAACTGCTACCTGCATCAACAAAGACCATCTTTGACGATGGTCTCGAAATACCGCTTAAGTTCCCACCTCTGCAGAGAGAATAACTCCGCAAAAAATCAGACCGGTCACTTTTGCATCTGTACAGGCCTAAAGTCTCCTCGGTATAATGCCACAGTACTCCTTCTGCGATAGCTTGTTCGGTATTGCCTATATTGTTGCCTGGTATACCCGGACCATCAGCAACCCAGTAATTACTCCCAGGGAAATTCCAGAACGTATCGGGTGAACAAAGCTTATCATCATTATCCATAGCATAAAAATACCAGGCCAGCATCAGCTGCCTCAAGTTTGAAAGACAGTCCACACGTTGGCCTGCTTCCCTGGCCCTGCTTAACGACGGAAGAAGAATAGACATTAACATGGATATGATGGATATGACCACAAGCAGCTCAATGAGTGTAAATCCACTCATTTCAATCTTATGGCCTGTTATTTCTTGCTGCTCGGACATATACCTCTTCTTGTTTTAATTCAAAGAATGAGACTAATTAACAAATGTTAAAAGATATTATACAGTGATTGGGACTGACCTGCAAACATTAAAAGCAATCATATAGCAACTCTGTCTCCAAAACAAAAATATGGAAATATTTGTCTATAAATTAACTGCTACCAATATAGTAAGTCCCCAAAAGGTATGATTTGTTACATAAAAAATTCCTATTTAGCTATTTTATTTTTCAAACTAAAAATTGGCTGAATGAATGGTACAGTAAAACCCAAAACTATCTAAAAGCTATCCTTTATTTGCAATCATCCATCCAGTGGAACACCAGCGCCTTCAAGTCCGCCATGTCTACAATCCCATTACCGGTAAAGTCACCGTTGAGGCTTGGTCCCTGCTTTAACCAGTTGGCTGCCAGTAAGCAATAGTCTTTGAAATCTATTTTGTCATCGCTGTAAATATCAACCTCGTCACACTCGTAGCAGGGTGTAAGCCACTTTTCACAGAAGGCAGCTAAATCCTGCTCGTCGATTTTGTTGTCGTCAATCAAATCTGCTATCAATGGATTTTCGACTTTGAGCCAATCTTCGGCCAAGATACAGTAGTCGTGAAAATTCACAAACCCGTCGCCGGTAAAGTCCGCTAAGCCAACCATTGGTCCTACCTTACCGAAAATGCCGTAGCCTGAGCCATCCTGTCCATCGCTTTGCCAGACAGCGACAAATTCACCACTTTCTTTCATCGATACATCCGGATATCTCTGGTCGTCAACCTCATAGATGTTAATCTGAAATTCATCGCCGAGGGGTATGGGAGAGCCTATTTCCTCACCCTGATTTACAAAACGTTGGCCGAGTATGTCTCTTTGCCCGCTTTGAGATTCGGCATCCCCTTCCCACACAACAATAAAACTATCATCACTTATGGCTGCGGATGGGTCGGTCTGGTTACCTGTCTGCTGGGTATTCACAAGAAACTGCTCGCTGTGAAGAGGTGCGTGACTCCAGTGAAATCTTTTTATATAGATATTTTCACTGTTACTGTCTGTACAGCGGCCATCCCAGGCTATTATATAATTGTCCATATCGTCGGTTGCTACGAAGGCTTCGGTCAGCGTGCTGAATTTTTCATCGTCTACCTTCTTGGAATTAAGAGATGGCTCATTACCATCAGCAGGGAAATTTCGGACATAAACGTAGTAATATGTACTTCCACCTGTCCAGACGACTATAACTTCGTTGCTGTTGTTCATTGCAACATTCGGATAGCGACAGATTGAGGGCTGATCACTAATTGTAAGTTCGCTTTTAATCTTCGAACCAAAACGGTCATACAATTGGCCTCGTATCGTTTTCTTTCCTGGTTGGGGTATATCCAAGCATTCCCAGACAATTATGAATTTGCCGTCATTATCCATCGCCACGCTGGGACTAAGTTGCCTGCTGTCCGTGTGAGTGTTTACGCGGAACTCGTCGGCGAAAGGCTGGCCATTTGCATCAAACCGCCGGGCGAAAATATCCTCATTAGCATCTTCGATGGCCTGTGGCCCTTGCCAGACGACCACAAAATTGCCCACAGCATCCATCGCGACCGCTGGTTCTTTCTGGTTGCCTGGCCGTGTAGTATTAACTCGAAATTCATCTGCCAAGGGCTCACAATTTAGGTCAAAACGCCGCCCAAAAATTTCGCCTGAGTTGCTGTCGTGAAAATAGTTCCGCCAGACAACCGCAAAATACCCATTGCTGTCCATAGCTATGGCGGGGTCTGTCTGGTTGTCGGTTGTGCGGGTGTTTATCTGAAACTCGGTACCAGAAGCTAAAGCGAAAATTGAGGTGATGACCAGATATGAAACGAGCGTCTGTTTCATTAAATCTTACCCTTTAATATCGATTAAAGAAGCAATATAGCCCTTAGGTTGCTGGCGTAAAGGCTCTTCTCCTCTAATTTGGGGTGCTGATTATGCTAAATTTGCTCTGGCTATATAGGGAGAAATCCTTGAAATCTGATTTTTCAGGCTGGTTTTCGAACAATATCTTGAGATGAGCAGTAATGGTAAAGAAGGATAGAAGGCAAAAATTTAAAAAAATACTAAAAAAATGTTGACTGGGTGTCGATACCGTAATAGAATTGTATATGAGTGTTGGGTGAAATAGGGCGTTTAACCGCCCATCAGAAAGGGTTAGTTAGGATTTTAAAGAAAATCTTAATAACTAGTGTTTTTCTGCTGTAAACTGTTAGTAGACAAATGTTGACGTCTGCACCAGGCCGCTGGCAGTTTCAAGCAGCGGCCTTTTTTATTGCTCTTTATTAAGTTTATAGGTATAACCGACGAGCCCAATGCAAATTGACTATTTTCTATTTAGCAATTGTCGATAGTAAATATAAAATAGTAAATCGTCTTCGGGCTCGTA
>CAZTWR010000176.1:0-4451 GCA_964618055.1 uncultured Pirellulales bacterium
TTCAACCGCAACTGTATAGACATTACCACCAAGACCATTGGCGGCGAAACGGCTGTTTTTATTGAGCCGGAGACGAGTTATGTAAAAGTCATCAATAAGGTTGTGCCAATATCGAAGGGGAGAAGTGTGTGTGGGAGCTATAGAACTCAAGAGATTAATAAAATTATCGTAAAGGGTAAGTGTAAAAGGCAGATGGGACCATTTGCTGTTGCGATTGAGCGGCCTGCTACATTTTTCGGGTATTTATTAGTGGAGAATCTGGCCAAGGCAGGGATAAATGCAGAAGGGCAATTGCTTGAAAAACCGGTGGACAAGGATTGCAATTTCAAAAGAATAGCCGAATACAGCACACCAATAGCAGATTGTCTGGCACGATGCAATAAAAACAGCTTGCAATTAGCGGCAGAAGCTCTTTTTAAGACCATCGCCGCCAAAGCCGCACTGGATGGTAAAAACGGCAGCTGGGCAGGGGGGCGAGAATTGATACATAAGTATCTGCTGGAGCTTGGGATTGAGAAAGAAGAGTTTTATATCGACGACGGGAGCGGGCTGAGCAGGCAAAATAAACTCAGTGCAAATGCCGTCACAAAAGTGCTATTAGATGTTTACAAAGACAAAAACTGGGGGCTTTATAAAAATTCACTTGCGATAGGGGGGATAGACGGGACAATCAGTAAGTATTTCAAAGAAGAAAAGTACAAGGGTAAAGTTTTCGGCAAGACCGGATATATCGACGGCGTCAAGTCTTTTTCGGGGATATGCAACGGTGAGGGAGGGGATTATATATTTTCCATTCTGGCTAATAACGCCAACGGGCGGACACGGGGAGCAATCAATGATATAGCAAAAGCGATTATTGATAGTGAATAGCGGGCATAATGGGGGGCAAATTGGGGGTAATGTGAATCGCAAGATTAGCGTCTGAAGTAGACTACAGGGCCGTTTTCATAGATTTCTGCTTCCCAGCTATCCGGATTGGGCTCGGCTGTTCGAAAGAGAGGAGCTTCGAGAAACTTAGGTTCTACGCCGAGTATCAGAGCGGAGGGCGGGGATTTTTCAATCAGTTCCTTGAGGTTTCCTGGGCCTGCAGTGTGGGTGATGCGGCGGTCGGAGGGTGAGAGGTAATCAGCAACTCTGTAAACAAAGGGACCCGCGGAAAATTCGGTGTAGATATCGCAACCGCCCTCGAGGGCGTAAAGAGGGGCCAAAGTGAGTATTAGTTTTGGGCTTTTAGTTTTCTCGGCGATATCCTGCGAAATCCGATGCAGGCAAATTGGGGTCCAGTTTTGCAGGTCAAAGAGCTTTGGGACTCTGTGCAATACAAGAGGGTATGATGCCGCTGCTGCAACTGCACAGGCAATCACTAAAGCACGGGCCAGCTTAAAATGCTTATTAGGGCTGGTATCAGAGTTAAGTTTTCTCAAGTACAGAAGGGGGAAAGCAAAGCTGATTACTATGAAAGGGACCGGCATTGCAAGATATTGTTTCCACATTGTCAGGGGGATTAGAGCAATTATAAAAAAGACAAAAACCAATAGAACGGCAAGTAATGGATTTGTGGTGTTTGATATTGTTAGTTTGCGATGTTTCCAGGCGATTGTCAGGCAGAGGTAAATCGCTATCAAGATAAGGACAAAGCAGCCTCGTGTTGTCAGGAAGAGGAATATTGTATCGAGCTTGTTATGAAATATACCAATTTGGTGCAGCAGTTCGCTGTTAAGTATAGGTATGCGGAACAGGTTTAAGAAGAACGCTCGCGGGGCCAGAGCTATTGTCCAAACCGGCCAAACCAACACGATGGCTGAGGCAGTCAAAAACAGTAGAATGGTCTTAAATTTTTGCTTTATTGAACCAGCGGGTCGGGTCAGGAAAACAGCGAAAAACAGCAACTGCACAAGAGCCGTTGTTATACGCATGCAGGTTGCCAAGGTTAGTAAGGCGGCGATGACGGCAATTCGACAGTATCCTGATTTGTGCTTAAAATCAGTAGAGATAAACAACCAGAAAGACAGCAGGACGAAAAGAATCACAAGGTCGTGATTCCAGGCGAAGCCGTTGGCATAATCGACGAAAGGATTGAACACGTATAGGACAGCGGCTGAGAAGGCTAAAAGCATTGCGGAAATTGGAAAAGGGCTAAAGATGCGCCAATATATACCAACGATACAAACGACCACGAGGATATCGCATAAACTTGAGAGGATTCGAGCGACAAGGAGGAAGTGCGTTGTGTTCAATATCCTGAACAAGATAGCGCAGAGTAATGGGTGGTATGGCATCTGGGATGGGTATGAAAAATCCCTGTAAATCATTTTGCCCTGTGCCAACAGAATGCCGGCGGTGCAGTACATTTGTTCATCGTGGCCAAGAGGCTTGGTCATACTATTGGCAAAGATTACAAGCGAAAGCGCTACAAGTATTAAGAAAACAAAAGTATTAGTAACTTTTGGCGACATTCAATTTGATTTTAGATTTACGCTCCGGGGATTATTCTACCATTCAGCTAATTCGCCGAGGAGCTCCTCGACCAAATCCTTCATTGTTACGATGCCGATGTGCCTTTCTCGGCCGGCACGGGTAGTTCTCGTAACCAAAATGATTTTTTGGTTTTCACTCTGCATAATATTTATGGCATCTGAAATGATAGTATCAGCGGGAAGCTTCCGAATCGGCTTTATAAAGTCATACAAGTCAGTGAACTGCTCCGTTGAGCTTAAAGCTTCGTAAATATTCACAAAGCCGACTATATTTCCGGGCCAGCGGTCGTAGGCCGGCAGACGAGTAAAAGCCGAATTCTTTAACTTGCTCAGCAAAGCCGACCTATCAGAATTCACATCGACCATCTGAACTTTGTTAAGAGGTGTCATCACAGCCCTTATACTGAGATGTGAGATACTTACCAGGCGGTTTATGATATCGGTTTGGACGGGGCTAAGAAAACCTTCCTCTCGTGTTTCGTGAAAAATTGCTTCGATGTGAGGCTGTCGTACAGCGGTTATTGCTGCTTTGGAGGAATCCGGCGCACCTGCCAGTCGAGCAAAGATGGTGGATATAAATTTGAGCAGGGGCGCTATGCCGGACCAGCTAAAAAGTTTGTGAAATACGAATAAAAACGATGCGACGTATGGCATAAGCAAATCGGCACGATAAAAGAAGATATTTTTAGGTATTAACTCGGCAAATATGAATAGTATTGGGACGGTTATGAAGGTCGCAAATAGTTCAGCAGTATGTGCAACCTCGAGCTTGCTCAGCAACAGAAAAGTTACAATACTCGTAACAATATAATGAGTTAGATTATTACCGACCAACATCGAAAGAAGTAAGCCGGAGCTGTCGCGCATAGCTTTTCCCAAGATGGCAGATGACAATCGCCTCTTTTCAATACCCAGCCGTAAGCGAAGTCGGCTGAGCTGGTATATGCCCGTTTCGGCGCCGGCGAAAAGGCCGGAAAGAATTACGAAAAAGACAATTACCAATATTAAAATTATATTATTGAGCATCGGTCTGGAGCGGCTCAAGGGTTAATATTAGTGTTTCGATTCGGTGCTTTCGCACTCGCTCGACAGTGAACTTTAAGTTTTTCAGGTGAGTGATGTCACCGGCTTTTGGTATTTTCCCCAAGGCGGCGGTTACCAGGCCGCCAACTGTTGAAATCCGAGTTGCTTCAGGTTCGATACCGAACGCTCCGGCCCAGTCATGAATGGTGAGGTTGCCTGCCAGCCGATATTCAGAAGGGCCTATCTGTTCGATAGGTTCAATTCCATCTGTGAGCTCAATAGGGCCAAGTAACTCTTCAACAATATCCTCGAGGCGAACCGAACCTGCGATGCCGCCATATTCATCCACGACTATTGCGGTGTCGGTATGAGTCTGACGGAAGAATTCAAGCAGAGATTCGATTGTCTTTTGTTCAGGGACGAAATGGACCTGACGAACAAGTTTGTCCAACGATGTATTCGGCCTGAGTAAGAGCTGGCGAAGGTCGACCATGCCAACTATATTGTCAATTGTTCCGACATATACAGGCAGTTTTGTCAGGTGATTTTTTAGCATCATTTTGCGGGCATTTTGGGGTGAAACTGTAACTGCGCAGGTAACCATATCCACCCTCGGTCGTAAGCAGTCGCGAACCTTGAGAAAGCCAAGCTCGATAATTTCGGTTAGAAGTTTGTTTTCATCAATGGTAATCAGTCCTCGTTTTCGCACTTGTTCAATGAGCGATTTGAATTCGTCTGTGGTTATTAGTCTGGGCGTCTTCGTTGGCCCGAGTAATAGACGTAGGGCTGGCTCTACTATTAAAAAACGGAATATAAATACAACAGGTGTAAAAATTTGGAGGCATAAAAAGGCCGGCAGTGCGGCGATGACACTGAGAGATTTTGAATTTGTGTAGGCCAGGGATTTCGGCAGTATTTCACCAAAGAGCACCAGTAAACAGAAGCTAAGCA
>CAZTWR010000177.1:0-4424 GCA_964618055.1 uncultured Pirellulales bacterium
AAAGGCGAAGATATGCAGCCCACAAGGCATCCCAAGATCGCTATATGGAAGAATATTCCAATGGATCGCGATAAACTTCGCGCCGGCATAGAGGAACTCGTAAAGGTCGCTCAAACACAAAACTATGGCGGAATAGTTAAGAAAATCAAGGAGCTTGTGCCGGAATATATGGGTGAAAATAACAATACTTAAATTATCCTGATTTGGGGGAAATAGGTTTTTTGGGGTTTTTCTTGGGGGGATTTTGGGGGCCTAAGTTGTGTAAGTTACCCAGATTGTTAAAGGTGGGTAAGGTGGGCAGTACGGGAAACCGAAAAAATCAATCAAATGCGCAAGTTTTTCGAAAAATGTGCGAAAAACGTTTGAAAACGTTCGAAAACATTCGAAAACCGAGTGAAAATATTCAAAAACTGAGTGGAAATATTCGAAAATATTCAAATTTTTTGCAGGTATATGCGCAAATGATCGCGCTGCTACAAAAGACAGAAGTCGGAGGACAGAAGACAGATGAGAGGCGGTAGAGGATACTCGATTCTGGATTCTGGATGCTCGCCGTGGGGTTTTTTAGGTGGGTTGAATTTCCTGCCGAGGGTGGAATTTCAAATCCGGGATTTCTCATAAACATTTCAAAAACATTCTTGACAGTGGGAGCGTAAAGACCTACAATAAAGACCTACAATAATGAAGTAACCTTTGTATTGTTTTCCTTTGTCCTCTGAGAAACGGGAGGCGATGATAGAAAAGTACAGCTTACTACTTCGATTCTACAAGATTTTACCAAGAGCTAATGCTGCACCATGTTCGCGCCGTGAAATATCACCAATTCTCTGTTCCACACAAGGATGTGGGGTAGGGATAAGTTCCCTGCTTTCGCAGGGCCAGGTTTGAGAGGATAAAAGTGAAAACTACAAAAAGACAAGCGAAGAAGTCATTTGCTACTCCGCGAAGTGCCTACTCCGCTGAAGAGCTTCGGCTACGAAGGCTGGAAGCTTCGCTACGTAGCACGGGCTTTATTTTATTACTAATTATGCTCATCACCAGCACTTGTGGTATGGCAATGACCACAACGCCAGTCGGTGACTTGGAGTATAATGTGAGCGCAGACAATGCGGATTTTGAATCCAGGAACAGGCAGAAAGGAATCTATACTATCACATCAGGTACGATAGATGCTGATTATAGTTCTTCATGTCCTTTATGGGTTGCGGTTATTGATAGAGATGGTACTGATGGCGGACATCTGACTGTCAAAATTAATTCGTGTATAGTCTCCGGATACACTGTTTATACCAGAGCCCAGTGTGGTGGGACAGGACCCGTAGCTGACTTAGAACCTAACGACGTATTTATAGAATGGGATGAAGACGCTGGTCATGGAAGCTTGGGTTATTTTCATTTTAGCGGGGAATGTGTTGAAGAAACTCCTTATTATGTTCAGGTTACAGGTGAAGGTAGTACTAATTGGACTGTTTACAGAGTAATAAGCAGTGGCACACTAACAAAAACAAAGGATGGTTTTAATGAGCACGATGCTATTCATCTTGTTGCTGGTCCCTGTCCTGTGCTCCTCGAAAAGTTTGATGATATCAACGACTGTGTCTGGCTGGGTGGTGAAATAAATTACAAGATTGATTATAATTATCCTGGTGGGCCGAACTGCCCGAATATCAACGATGTCAATCTTATTGACGAGTTGCCGGGTGAAGTGAACTATGTTTCATCAGACCCGTGTGGAAGCTACGACTCCAATTCCCATACTGTTACGTGGGATCTCGACACACTGGAACCGAATGAATCGGGTTATGTCACGCTGGAGGTCGAGGTGAAGGAAAATGTTGAACTGGGTGCGATAATCACAAACAAGTGCGAATTAAAAAGCGACGCCCAGTTCTTGAGGAGCGCTTACGAATACACCACCGTGTGCTGTCGAATAATCTATGTGGATGAGGATGCTAATGGCTACAATAACGGCGTTTCGTGGAAGGATGCTTACAACTACCTGCAAAATGCACTGGAGGACGCAAATACATCTGCCGGTTGTGAGGAAATCCGGGTAGCTGAGGGGACGTATAATCCGGACCAGAATTCCATTTATCCCAACGGCACAGGCGAGCGGACGGCTACGTTCGAGCTTATCGGCGGTGTGGAACTTTATGGCGGCTACGCGGGGTTTGGTGAACCAGACCCGAATGCCCGGGATATCAAACAATACGAGACTATCCTCAGCGGCGACCTTGGAAGGAATGACCGTCCGTGTGTTGACCCGTGCGATTTACTAAGCGACCCCTGCCGGGCTGACAACAGCTATCACGTTGTAACGGGAAGCGGGACGGATGAAACAGCCGAGCTAGACGGCTTTGCTATCACAGGCGGCAATGCTAATGGCGATGATTCATACAACAGTGGCGGGGGGATGTACAACGACTCTGGCAGCCCGACTGTGAGAAACTGCACATTCAGATGGAACTCAGCAGAATATGGCGGTGGGATGTATAATACCGGCGGAAGTCCTACGATTACGAACTGCGCATTTGTAGGAAATGGGGCTGGTAACGGCGGTGGGGTGTATGATACTGGCGAAAGTCCGACTATCACGAACTGCACGTTTGTCGCAAACTCGGCTGATTCCGGCAGTGGGATATACGAATATATGAGTTCCCTAAAGGTGACGAACTGTATCCTATGGGGCAATAGGGACGAACAAATCGAGTTATTAGGCGGCAATGCTCTAGTTACCTATAGCGATATCAAGGGCGGCTGGGAAGGTGAAGGCAATATTGATGAGAACCCGATGCTGGTGGCGGACGGCTATCACCTGACGCTGTGCTCGCCGTGTATCGATGCCGGCACGAATACACCCGGCGGTAGTCTGCCATTGGAGGACATCGACGGCGAATACCGAATAATGGACGGTAACTGCGATGGGGAAGCTATCGTCGATATGGGTGTAGATGAATATTATTTGGCAGATTGCAACATTCTGGAATTTGCACATTGTCCGAGGCCGGCATCTGGTGTGACAGATGTGCCACGGAATGTGGTTCTTAGCTGGACGGCGGGAATAAATGCCAACAGTGTGGATGGGCACAGGGTATACTTCGACCCCAACGAGCAGAAGGTAATAGACAGAAGTGGCTGTGAAGTTAACGGTGTTAACACTACTGACCCGTGCTATTCTCTTCCTACCCCACTTGCTCCGCTTGAGTTAGGCTGGATTTACTACTGGGCTGTCGATGAGGTCAATAGTCCCAACACTTGGAAAGGCGATGTCTGGCACTTTAGGACACGCAACTATCTTGTCGTGGAGGATTTTGAGTTGTATGCGGACAACGACGCTCTGCATGAGGTATGGAAGGAGGAGGCTGAAGAGGGTACCGGCGCGGTGATTTCCCTTGAGACGGGCGTCGTTCGCGACGATAAGTCGATGAAGTATGAATACCACAATGCCGATTATCCATTAAATTATTCAGAGGTCGTCGCAGATGTTAATGATGATTGGCCAAGCGAAATCGGGTCAAACTGGACAGCAGAAAATGTTAAAGCATTGGTGCTGTACTTTTATGGCCAATCAGGCAATTACATTGTTGAGCAGCAGATGTATGTGAAACTGACAGATGCGGACAGTAATGAAGGCATAGTGATATACGGTGACAACGACGAGGATGTAAATGACCTGACTGTTGAAAAGTGGCAGGAGTGGAATATTAACCTGGCGCTTTTCGATGCTTGCGGCGTGGACTTGACAGATGTTAACAAAATTACTATCGGCTTCGACGAGCCCGCTAATACAGGTGAAGGCACTGTGTACTTTGACGATATCCGGCTGTATCCACCCAGATGCCGTCTTTCAGAGCGTACAGCCGATTTTACTAAGGTCGACTACGCTCCGGCTGGTGACCCTGCTGGAGATTGTGTGATAGACTATCGAGAGATTAGGGTAATGGCACGCGACTGGCTGATGGGACCACCGCCTGATCCCAATGTCGATCTGTATGGTGATGGCACGATAGACTTCAGGGACTTTGCCATTTTGGCGAATAGATGGCTTGAGGAGCAACTTTGGCCGTAATCGGCGGTGAATAGGAGGCTAAGTGGAAAGGAACTCCCCCGTCGCAAGCACAGGGCTAAACAAGAACCCCGCTATAGTGATGACAGGGCTAACCGAATATTTAGATTCCTGTTTTCACAGGAATGACAACATATTTACATTTTACCAGTCGTTTTCGTTCTCGTGTGGTTCGTTTTCTCTTGGGTGGGCGTTTTCGTAGACCTCTTTTAGCTTTCTTGTAGTAAGATGGGTGTAAATCTGAGTGGTCGAGAGCGACTGATGGCCGAGCAGTTCCTGAACACTTCTTAAATCAGCACCATTGTTTAACATATGCGTTGCGAAGCTATGTCGCAGGGTATGCGGGCTGATTGAGGGA
>CAZTWR010000178.1:0-4295 GCA_964618055.1 uncultured Pirellulales bacterium
GGACATTTTCACGGGATTTGGCTAACGCTTTAGAGCATTTCACCGGCGAAGTCGGGCATATAAGAGTTAGCGCAATTGATAACGAGGGCCTGCCTTATGATATCCCGGTGGACCTGGTTATCGACCAGTACAACCCTGAATCGTGGGGTGACGCCATAAAGGATATTCTGGCGAGGGCGAACGAAAGCACAAATCCTACCGTTGTCATACTACAACACGAGTATGGGCTCGACCCAGACAAAAACGGCAATGCCGGCGAAGGGACTAATTTCATTGATACGACAAAAGCATTTACCACCAAAGGGCTGACGACCCTGGTGTATCTGCACACAGTTCTCGATGAACCAGACCCGCATAAAAAAATGGTCTTGCAGGAGCTTGCCAAGCACAGCGATGGATTAATTGTTTCAACTGAAAGCGCTATCCGAATTCTTGAATCAAACGTATATGGAATCAGCCGTTCAAAACTCAAGCATATCGACCACGGTATCAGAATGCAGCATCCTTCTCATTATGACCGGTTAGCAATAAAGGAAGAGTTGGGGCTAAAAGACCGCTTCTTAGTTACAACACTGGGGCTATTATCGCCTGACAAAGGATTACGATATGGTATTCGAGGGTATGGCAGGTTTTTGCGGGAGTCGTGTACGGACAGCCAGAGGAAAAATATTGTGTATCTAATTGCCGGCCAATGTCATCCTGAATTTGTAAGAGCAGAAGGCGGCGAGGAATACCAAAAGTACCAGGCCGAGCTAACCAAGGCACTGGAGGAATCCAAGCTGAGATGGTGCAAAGTCAAAGAACTCAGAGAGGTAGACTTTGAAAAATATGATGTTGTTTTTCTCGATATATTTCTGGATGAAAAGATTTTGCTGGAGCTTTACGGTGCAACGAATGTTATGGTGCTGCCGTACCTGGATATGCAACAAATATCAAGCGGTATACTGGCAGATACACTGGGAGCAGGCAGAGTTGCAATAGCAACGAAGTTTAGATACGCATTGGAACTGATACATTCAAACAGAAAATGTCCGAACGGTCTTATTCTCGGTCGCCATACCAGAGGCATTTTAGTTGACGCCGGCGAGCCGTCAGTCGAACAGATAGCGGAAGCCCTTGACTATCTGGTTTTTAACAAGGATAAACGCCTTAGAATGGAAAGACAAGCTCACCAGAGAGGTTATCAGATGAGGTGGCAAAATACGGCGTGGGCATTACTGCAGCATATCGAATTCGTCAGAGAGGAGAAAGAAATAATAACCGGCAGAGGGATAACATTCAAAAGGGAAAAGGCATCTATACTCCAGAAAAACACAACTCCCAACAGGGAAAAATAAAAAAGCCACCAATGCATAAGCATTGATGGCTATACGACAACATAAAATCCTCAGATGTTTATTTTTTCTTCTTGGCTGTTTTTTTCTTTGCGACCTTCTTTTTACGTTTCTTTTTTGCCATTTTTGAACCTCCATGTAATTAAAAAATAATTTTTAGTAAACGAGCTAACACTCGCTATTCCCCTGCAACTTACATCAAACCTTCACGCAGCAATTTCGCTCAGGACAGAATGTTTAGTCGGCCGGGGCAAAATCTCAGCTATTGGAAGTATAAATCCTTTATCGATTCTCTTCATAGCTACTCCGCTTTCCTATAAAATTCTCCGGGCTCTCTATCCTCGTCGTTGACTCCGTAGTCATAGTGTGTGCTGCCACGGAGGTCTTCTTTGCTAACCAGACCTTTCTCTAATAAGCTGGCATACTCAACACAATATCTTGCCCATGGGATTGCCTCTAACCTTGCCTTTGGGATTGGCTCGCCGCTACCTTCGCAAATTCCATAGGTACCATCCTCTATGCGCTGCAGGGCTTCGTCGATTTCCTTTATAAGTTTTCTTTCACTGTCCATCAGCCCCAAAGTAAACTCCTGATCAAAGTTATCTGTCCCTATATCAGCCATATGAATCGGCATATTCGACAAGTCGCTTCTTAGCTTGCGAAGAGTTTCGTCTTCCATAGAGATTACGTTACCCAGTATTTCGTTTCTCTTTGCCAACAGCAGTTGCTTAAATTTTCTGATTTCCGCAGATTTCAGTTTGCTTATGTTTGTTTTTTTCTTTGCCATAAAAACCCCGACGATTTGTTTCTCCTGTGGTCGTAATTCGCAGGGAGCTTTTAATGAACCGGCATTATCGCCCCAGGAAGGTACATAGACTCCTTACAAAAACCCGCCTCAACGGCTTAACGCTAATGTCGATTTCATCTTCAGTCATACCAATCATAGCAAAAGAGAAAAACCCAAAAACGAATCCTGCCACGACACATGCCAGACTGCGAACTTTTAATGAATCTATCCCCGGGGAAAGGTATGTCGAAAGCTGCTCCTCAATTTCCGCCAGATATCGCAAATAAGGCTCTTCCAGTTCATCCAACGTCTCAGATTGAAGCTTTAGTAATAGTTTGCCCTGAAAAAGCAAAAGGAACTCCTCCCTGCAATCCACTAAAAACTCATAATGAGCATTTAACAAATGTTCCAGTATTTCATCCAAGGTCCCTGGAGGGGAATCATATGAGTGAATGCGCTCGATTAGGTGGTTCGCCGCTTCTTCTATCAGCGTAATAACAATTTCGTCTTTGTCTGTAAAATGCTGGTAAAGAGTACCCTTGCCCAGGTCGGCTTTTTGGGTAATTTCTTCAACCGTTGCAGCGTCAATGCTTTTCTCGCTAAAAACATCCAAAGCAGCTTTTTTCAACTTCTTTCGAGTTCTTTTAGCCCTTTTCTGCGACCGACTTTTTCCGGATTTTTCGGTTTTGGTCTTCATCTTTTTGACTATTTAGTCAAAGCTGACCAATTGGTCAAGAAAAAAGTTGACTTTCACGCAAAAATTATTATCGTTACCTATCCTAAAAGAAGGCCGGCGTTCAGAAGGAAATAAAAATATGGTTGGCTTAGTAAACACCTGTGGCAGTCATAGGGACTCCCTACGGAGAGCTAAAGGTGAGGTTGCGAATCCAAAAAAGACAAGCCTGAATCTGAAAAACGGCGCCCATCTTGGTAAATATCGCCTGAAAAGATGCCTCGGTACAGGCGGAGCCTGTGAGGTCTGGGAGGCCAGAGACAGCGTTGAGGGTATGTGGGTGGCTTTGAAGATACCGCTGGCAGGTATTAATGGTGAACGTGATAACGAGGCGCTGCTGCGAGAAATTCGAGCATTTTCGCGTCTGCGTCATCCCAATATACTTTCAGTTAAAAATGCAGACATTATTACTGGTCATGCAGTGCTTGCTACAGAATTATCCACGAGGACCTTGGCTGACTGTGCCAAGCCTATGTCTGTTAAAAGAACTATATCAGTTATCGTACAAGTGCTTGAAGGGTTGGCCTATGCACACGGCAAACGAATAGTGCATTGTGACGTTAGTCCAAATAATATCTTTCTATTCCCGGACAAAAGAGCCGCACTGGGAGATTTTGGGATATCCTTGAGGATTAAAGGTCGTAGAAAAACCGTGGATGATTACGGTACTCCCGGATACGTTGCTCCCGAACAGGCTTACGGTTATCCTACCTATCGCAGCGACTGTTTTGCCGTTGGGCTGATTCTTTATGAATACATTACGGGCACGCTGCCTCGCTGGCCCTTTGATTGGCCCTTTCGCGGTCATGAGCGTCTTCGCAAAAGAACCAGTTTGGCTTTTGTAAGGTTCATAAAGAAATCCCTATCTGTTGACCCGGAACGACGTTTTGCAAACGCAGGCAAGATGTTGACGGCTATGATTGAAGCTATACCCAAAAGCCATCAAAAAATACTTGCCCTAAAGACCGAAAAAAGGAAAATCGACTGGCGTAAGGCCCGCCGCGAGGCTTTCGTTAAGCGGTACAGCAGAGTTTTTCCCGTCCTATTCAGATGCGTCAATTGCGATGAGCCAATAGCTGAAAGGATGCAGATTTGTCCGTGGTGTGGAAGTAATAAAAATCGCTTTGATACGTGCAGTCAGTTCAGCCATATTTGTCCGCGATGCCATAAAGGGCTTTTATCTGAATGGCGATTCTGTCCGTGGTGCTATGGACCAGGATTTGATTTAAAAAGTGCTACCAGCTCATCGAAAGTGCGTTATCATAGTAAGTGCAAATACTGTGGTGGAAAACTTATGAGATTTATGCGATATTGTCCGTGGTGCCATCGCAAAGTGCGACAATGCTGGGACGTCCCGGCATTTCCTGAAGTGTGCGGACGCTGCAGGTGGCCTGTTGATACGAACTTCTGGAATTACTGCCCATGGTGCAGACAAAATTTG
>CAZTWR010000179.1:0-4295 GCA_964618055.1 uncultured Pirellulales bacterium
TTGAAACATCTCGGGACGGGGGTTCGAATCCCCCCGCCTCCATTCTGCGTCGCTCTGCTTAGCCGAAGGCAGCGCAGAGCTATGCAGAATGTCCTCCGTAGCTTTAGCGAAGGAGGACATCCTTATCAACATAACACATTACGGAACTGGGCTGGGACACAAAATGAGATACGTTTATCTTCTTCAAAGTATTTCCTATCCAGACAAAAGATACATTGGAATTACTACAGATTTGAATAAACGACTCAAAGAACATAACACTGGCAAGTCGCCACATACGGCCAAATTCAAACCGTGGAAGGTAGCTGTTGCTATTCGATTTGCTGATAACCGAAGAGCTGATGCTTTTGAAAAATATCTCAAGTCCGGCTCAGGTCATGCGTTTGCCAAAAGGCACTTTTGGCAAGAGCAATACGGGGGTATTTCAATAGCAGAAACCTGGCAAAAAATGAAGAAACAAATCTTCTTTTGTGTTTGTTGCGCACTCCTGCTCTTCACAAATGCTCTCGCTGAAAACTACCAAAGCGACCACTTTATAATCTACAGTGATTTAGACCCTCGCTATGTGCAATTTGTTCAGGCAAACGCCGAAGCATATTACGAGAACCTGAAGGAACGGTATTTTCAAACAGGCTGGCAAAAACCTTTAACAATCTACTACTCCAAGACGCAGGCAGACACACAGCAGCTTCTTAATAAGCACGGCCACGAGGCTGAAGTCCGCTACGGCCTCTACAAATCCAATATATCAGCAGTATACACGCACCAATTTATGAATGATGGAGAACTTGGCGGCTGGGGCACCCTCTTTCATGAAATCACACATCACTTCATCCAGCTAAATTATCCCAACCCGCCTGCATGGTTTGATGAAGGGCTTGCCTGTTTCTTGGGCGAGCAAACACGAATCGTCAAGGGTAAACTAACAGTGGGAAGGCCGAATCCCTGGCGGGAACAAATACTAAGGAGCGAGATTGAGCAAGGTCGTAGGCCCAATATAAAGCGTCTCTTCTCATCCTCAACAGAACAATTTCATGACTGGGATTTGGGCTATCACTTTGCAAGAGCGTTCTTTTACTGGTTGCACGAAACAGGCCAGCTTGAACAATACTTAAAAAACGTGCGAAAAAAAGGTTATGAGCTTTCGGCCCTCGAAGAAACTACGTCCATGCCCTATGGAAGAATAAATATAGGGCTTTCAAAGTTCATCAAAAAGAACTGCTACGCCGGGGCGTATTTGAAAGACGGCCGGCAAACTGAGGATGAGACCTTGAAGAAACAGGCATTTCTAAAGGTCCTTGAGTTGAAACCGGATTACCAGACTGCCCAGGTGGAATTAGCTGGCTGTTATTACCGGAGCAAGGATTACGAAAAGTGTCGGGAGAATCTCGAACAAATTCTCGACGACCCGAAAAGCATTGAGTATCGGCGAGCAGCCAGCCTGATGGCTAACACATATTATAATGAGAAGGACTACCCCAAGGCACTGGAGTATTATAACAAGGCCTGGGAATACTCAGATTATTACGAATATAAATATCGGCTGGCCTACCAAATTGGAAACTGTTGTTATTATCTGAAAGACCATCAAGGCGCTAAGCAATGGTATGAGAAGTTTTTGGATTGCAAGTGGGAACAAGAGAGCATGAAGGCCAACGCCGATTACGCACGAAAATATGTGGGATGTACAAATACAGCAACTAAGCAGGGTAAGTGTGAAAAAGCTACTAAAATTCGGGGAAATAGAGCTGACAATGAGCAGCAGAGTCAAGAGCAGCGCCCCAGCCGATAAGACCTTATCCTCAAATTACACAACGGCAATAACACCAAGCCTTTTTGATTCCTGCTTTTATATTACCTCCAGCCGGCGAAGAATGGCCTTTGCCCAGCGGCTGCTGCGGATATGCGAGAAGATAAGCAGCAACAGTACCAGCAGCCAGTAGCCGGTGAACCGCAAATAGTAAGCAACGATGCCAAATATGCCACCGGTCGTCTCAACGGTATACCATCTTGCCAGCTCACGTGGAGTGTATATCGCTCCGGTAACCACACCACCAAAGAACTTTTGCCAGGGCAGAAGCAAAACAAGAAAGACCAGCGAAAGGAAAAATGCTCGACAGATATGGTTTATTCCGCCGAGCCTGCCCACCAGCGAGATCTTTAAGCTAAACAGTATTGTAAGACAGTAAAGTACAGCTGCAAGTATAAGCACAAAGTCGACAAAGCGGATAAGCCAGACGAGGTGTTTGAATTCTATCCCAAAGCGATGTTTAGCAGGCTTGGGTTTCGGCTGCTGAGGCGCTGCTTCGGTCGGCTTATCTGGCGCCGCCGCTACTTGTTCTGCGGCTTTTTTAATATTTTCCTTCGCTTCTGCAGCCTGCTCTGAGTCGCCGGCCCTCGCCCCTGCTGGAGGGGCGGGGCTGGCCGCAGCAGGGGCCTCGCCACCGACCTGCTCTGTTGCGACGTAGCCGGTATTTACAAGCCAGAACGATACCTGTAATAAGAGCAGGCAAAGTATTACAACTATAAACAAAAAGTTTTTCCATCCCCTGAATACCCCAACAGCTTCGAGGCAATCGGTAGTGTCGATTAGATTTTTTTGCTGGTCCTGTTCCGAGTTCATTTTTGTATCTCCTAACTGTTCGTTTTCGTATTGCGTATAACGCTGGCCATATTATGCTTCGTGGCAGAGACAAGTGCAAGAAATTTATTTGTGGGGGGATGGAGGACAGACAATAGAGGACGAAAGACCTATTTTTTGCTTTTCAATATCGGATTTGGTGGGTAAAATTAATAAGTGAGTCCTTCGATTCGGAGCAATTAACATAAGATGTCGGCTTCAGAGTTTCGGGGATTGCTATACTTTGAAATTGCCAATAGTGCAAATTTCAAAATGTAGAGAGTCGATTATTTGAAAGGGTTTATTATGGCTATTACCGCGTCTACAATGCTGCCTTTATGTACCAAGGCGCCAGATTTCAGCCTGCCGGATACAGAAGGTAAAACCATATCACTTTCGGATTTCAAAGATGCTCCTGCTGTTCTAATTATCTTTATGTGCAACCATTGTCCATTTGTAAAACATATCACAGGCGAGCTTGTGAAACTTATAAAAGAATATCAGCAAAAAGGTGTGGCGGTTGCAGCTATCAATTCAAACGATGTCGAAAGCTATCCTGAGGACAGCCCTGATATGATGGCAAAGGCAGCAAAAGAAAAAGATTTCACCTTTCCTTATTTGTATAACCAGACACAAGAGGCCGCCAAGGCATATCATGCCGCCTGTACGCCCGATTTCTTTTTGTTTGATAAGGACAGAAATCTTGTCTATCGAGGCCAGATGGACGACAGCAGGCCCGGCAATAACATTCCAGTTACAGGAAAAGACCTAAGAGCCGCTCTGGATGCTGTGCTCGAAGGAAAAGAAGTAGCTGCCGAGCAAAAACCGAGTATGGGCTGTAATATAAAGTGGAAACAAGGCAATGAGCCTGAATATGCAGGCTGAGGGAAGCTACTTACTACCTATAGGCCGCTGGCTGCTAATTTGTCCACAAGTTGTAATTAAAAATGATACACGATAAATCTAAATTGACCATACAGAAATAGTAGAATTACTTTACACATTTATGGAATTGTCTATAAGCTGCAGCAACACAGGATACTATAAAATATGGAACAGATGAATAAGCGAAGATTTAATACAGTATGTAAAATATTTGTATTACTGCTTTTTACACTCTGTCTGTATTCCTGTTCGCCAAAAGAAATTGAATATTCAATAAACAGTCCTGATAAGAAAATTTCTGCGTGCTTTCAGCTATCCAATGAGAAGAACGCCTGTTACCGGGTTGAATTTTCCGATACAGTTATTCTTCGGAAGTCTAAATTAGGGATAATCAGGGAGGATGAAGATTTTTCAAAAAACCTGTCTCTGGAGTCTGTGTCAGATATTGAGACTGTCAAAATCAATTATGAAATGCTACAGGGGAAAAAACTCTATTATTCTTATGTGGCGAACAAAAGAGCCTTTCATTTAAAAAATACTTCCGGCAAAAAGATTGATGTTATTTTTCAGGTCTCAAATGATGGTATCGCTTTTAGATACTATTTCCCTGAAAAATCAGATGATATTAAAAGAATTATAAAAGAAATAAGCTCGTTTCATTTTGTTGATGGCACAAAGGGTTGGATTCAACCCATGACCGCTGCAAAATCTGGATGGTGTCAGGACCAGCCTTCGTATGAGCAACATTATAAACAAGGTATTGAGACAAAAAAACTTGCTCGCAATAATG
>CAZTWR010000180.1:0-1397 GCA_964618055.1 uncultured Pirellulales bacterium
ACCCACAGCACGGCAGAACTCTCGCTTATGGCTGCTCGGTTCCCCGCCTGACCAGATTCACGGGCTCGGCCTGCATGGGACCCGGCCAAAAAATTTACTATTGACTATTTTCCGCTAACTATTTTTAATATTTCTCCTAATGATAAGTAATCAATAATAAATAATCAATAGTAAATAACCGATTTCCAAGGGGATTTATTATGAAAGTCAGAATCGAAGATACCTGTACTTCCTGCGAATTATGTGTGGATACCTGTCCTGAGGTCTTTGAGATGGGGCCAGATATGGCACAGGTTATCGTTGATGAAGTTCCACCGGAGTTCGAGGAAGCCGTTCAGCAGGCCGCTGACGAGTGTCCCTCCGAAGCAATTATCGTCGAGTAAACCACGTTAGAGAGCTCAGGTGGGCTCTAAAACCCACCCTCACTATGTATTTTTACCTCGCCCGAAGGACGGAGCTTCCTTTCTAACGGGGTAAATCAGCCTGACAGTTCTCTGCTTCTGTCGCGGGCTTTTTTGATAGCCGTCGCAATCAGTGGGCCGAATTTGCCTTCTGCCAAAGCTTTAAGTGCTGCCTCAGTTGTTCCACCAGGCGAAGTAACCTTTTGGCGAAGCTGTGCTGGGCTTTCACCATTTTTATCAGCCTCGGCCGCGAGCAAAGCAGCACCTTTGGCAGTTTGCAGCACCAAATCTTTCGCTACCGTCTCTGATAGGCCTAATTCGACAGCTGCTTTTATCATTTCCTCCATCAAAAGAAAATAATAAGCAGGCCCACTGCCGCTTACAGCCGTTACCGCATCTATTAGTCCTTCATCGTCAACAACAACGGTTTTGCCAACTGCCGAAAAGATTGATTTTGCCTTCTCCAGCATTGGCTTTGCTTTGTCGTTAGCAAACAATGCGCTGGCTCCTTCGCCAATCAATGCCGGCGTATTGGGCATAACACGAACTATTGCCGTATCGCCGAGGACAGCGGCAATATTGGCGACTTTTATACCTGCTGCGATCGATATTACAAATGTGTCGGCTCCGACAGCATCCTTTATACTTTGCAGGGCATCAGTCATATTCTGAGGCTTGATGCTTAAGACGAGGATATCGGCCTTTGCAGCCAAAGCTGCGTTACTATCTGCCTTCTGAACGCCATACTGTTTTGCCAGAAAGTCGAGTCTCTCCGGACGGATATCGCTTATAAAGATATTTTCAGGTTTGTAAATTCCTGCGGTGATTGTGCCCTTTATCAGAGCTTCAGCCATATTTCCGCTGCCGATAAAGCCAATTGTGTCCACGGGTTTCTCCTTGTCAAAAATAGCCTTGAATTTATAATCTTAATCGCCAAGATGGCTTATGCCACAGCAATTTCCTTTGCTACTCTGCGAAGTAGCTTGCTACGTAGCA
>CAZTWR010000180.1:1407-4269 GCA_964618055.1 uncultured Pirellulales bacterium
CACGAGTTGTCTTCACTTCTTTCTCCTTGTCAAAAACAACCGTCCCCCAGCTGTCATCCCGAGCGAAGCCCGCCCTGAGCTTGTCGAAGGGCGCAGCGAAGTCGAGGGATCTCACTTTCAATTTTCAGCTTATAGACTTATAATTCTATTAACAGGTTCAAGGTAAATATAAAACTATCTCTCCTTTGTCATCCTGAGCGGAGCGTAGCGGAGTCGAAGGAACTCAATACGTTTATGAGACTAAAATTTTATTTTTTATTTTTCCACGGCAAATATAAAACAATTTACGGAGAATGGCAATGCAAAAACAAATCGAATACGAAGAGGCAATCAAAACCAAATATCCCGAACAGGTAGTAATCGCCATTGCCAGAGACAAAAACGGCCGTGCCAATCCTGTTACGCTGGGCTGGACAATGATTGTATCCGGCGAGCCGCCGATGATGACCATAGCCGTTGCAAAGACACATTACTCAATCGAGACCATCAGACACTCGAAATGCTTTACCATTGCGTTTCCCTCCTCGGAGATGGCCGATGCAGCACTTTTCTTCGGCTCAAAGTCTGGACGAGACGTCGATAAATTAGCCGAGTTCGATTGCAAAACCGAATCTGCTAAGGCGATTAATTCGGTCCTGCTCACTGAAGCGGTGGCGAATTTTGAATGCACGCTTGAATCAGAGACCGAAGCTGGTGACCATATAGTTTTTGTCGGCCGGATAGTTACCTCTCACATTAACACCGAGCCGAAAAAGCGATTATATACCATCGGCCCCGGCCATAAATTGGGCTCGGTTTCCTGAAAAACCAACTCATCGTGGTCATTGCGAGCGACCTGTCCGGCGTAGCTTTAGCGAAGACGGAAGTGCGGCAATCTCAAAAATCCGAAAGCCCGCCGATTTACTCGGCGGGTTTATTTCTTTTGTCATTCCTGCGAAATTTATCCCCAAGGGAGCAGGAATCCAGTCCATTTTTTTAAAATCACCGCACTCGTCTCGGCGTAGGCCGGACCGAAGCCGAGCAGAAAGAGCGTGGTTACTTTTCAGTCTTGAAATCTTGCAACTATTTATTCTTTTGCTGCTCTGCCATCTTTTCTGCGGCTTTTTCGATGATTTGTTTTTTCTCTGATTCAGTAGGCTCCCATTTATAGTTTTTGGTTTGAATGCAGCCACCGTGGTAACAACCAACAAGTGCCAGCAGGATATAAAGCAACCATGTTTTAATAGTGCTTGTCTTGATTCTCATTATTATCGCCTTTCAAATTTCCACAAAATTGACTTGGGTGAAACCTTACTTTATTCAATGCTGACAAGCAAGGAAAAATATGGTAAAATAGCTTAAACTTTAAGAATAATCGGGACGACCGGCCCGAAGAAAACAGGTGAAAAATGACACAACACCAAAAAGAAGTCCAAGATATAGCAAACAAAGTTGTCCATCTCATAATAAAAGACACAACTGTAAGAGCACGCTTTACAAAGCGTATTGACCGACTCTGTAAAATGGTCGAGAAATACGGACAAGCTTTACAACCATATCAAGAGAAACTTCTAAAACAACTAAAAGAACAGCCTCCTGCTAAGTTTTCGCCTGAAGTTACGGAATTGAAAGCCAGACTGAGCCAACCAGGTGGATGTGAAATGAGCAAAGGGGAGAGGGATGCGCTTCTGAGGGAAATGAAGCAGAATGAACTTTTACCGCCAGATGGTTGGATTAAGACAGATTATCTTAATAATGCTTTCGTTAATGTTGATATGGGGGTTATCTATCGACCTCTTGAACCTGTGAATCCTTTACTATGGTTCGGAATTTTCGGCGACGCAAGTATACAACGTAAGCCGACAGAAAATGAAACGCTGATGTGTGAATATGTGCGGCTGGCTATTATTCACGATTTCGTACTGCGATATTCGTGGACACCGACCGATACACCGCTTTTCTCTGATAAATATAACGGCAAATGGTTTCAGCGAAATGAGTTTTGCGATGATGTTGGAGCATACTATTACTACGATAATCAAAACGCCGACTTGCTTCATCACACTGCAACTGTTCACGAAAAACTTTCACATCTCGGCCATGCCTTTGATAAGGTTCAAGCCGATATTGCTAACCTAAAACCAGAAGAAGCAAGGGGAAATGCTACTCCTGCGACAATTATCAATATAGATAAGTTGAATGTATTGAGAGATGTCCAAGCCGAGAATATGCAAACCGGAGATTATTCATCAATTCAAAAGCAGCCAACAGCCGTGGAGAAAAAGAAAAGCATCGTCGGGAAGATATTGAAGATTATTGTGAAGGTTATTGGTGCAATTATTGTTGGTATTATTGTTGCAGTAGTCATTGATATTTTGGGTGATTTCGGTTGGCTTCAATCAATCAAGGAATTGATTTACAATGGATTGCCTAAGTGAAAAGGGTTTTGGATGAAGCGAAATTGGTAGGGCATCCATTCTCCGTAGCAGAGCTACTGCGAAGGATGGAAGCCCCGCACTACGATTATGACTGTCTAAAAAATCTCTGTGTTCTCGGTGTCCTCTGTGGCAAAAAAATCAATCAAAAGCGCAGCTACTTGGATACCAAAAACGGCTAATTTCAAATTTTTTTTATCTCTTTCCATATAACCATTTACAATCCTTTAGCTCCCGAAAAACCCATAATTTTCGCATCAAATGCGCAAGTCCACCCAATTATAGAAGGGGTGTAATTCTGCCCTTAATCGCCCAGCAGGGCAAGGTCTTGGGGCTGGCGGGCCCGGGTCAGAAACGACTTAGGAATGAGTAATCTTGTAGTGGAGTTTCGCTGTTTGTAAGGCATTCGGAAACCCCATCGAAGATTCTCTATCAACTACGAACTATG
>CAZTWR010000181.1:0-4246 GCA_964618055.1 uncultured Pirellulales bacterium
TGTGGAATAGTTGATGGCTCAATTCTGCCGGGCTTCTGGGGACTCGAAGCAGGCCAATCCGCTGTCGGTGACATCTTCAACTGGTTTGTAAATTACATCCAGCCGGGAGGTGCCGCAGCCAGTTCGCACGAGGCCCTGACCGATGAAGCTGCAAAGCTAAAACCAGGCCAGTCAGGCTTGTTGGCCCTCGATTGGAACAACGGAAACAGAACGATACTTGTTGACCAGAGACTGACAGGCCTGTTGCTGGGCCAAACGCTCCACACAACGCCGGCAGAGATTTACAGGGCGTTAATTGAGGCAACTGCTTATGGTGCTCTTACCATTATCGATAGATTCGAGGAATATGGAGTTGAGGTCTCAGAGGTGATAAATTGCGGCGGTATTGCCGAAAAAAATCCGTTGTTGATGCAAATTTACGCAGATGTGACCGGCAGAGAAATGAAGATAACACACTCGGCCCAGACCTGTGCTCTGGGTTCGGCAATAGCCGGCGCCGTCGTCGCTGGTGCTGAGGCCGGCGGCTTCGACAATTACGCCGATGCCCAAGCTGCTATGTGTGGAATGAAAGACACAACCTACAAACTAAATCCTGAAAACCATAAAGTTTACAAACAGCTCTATTTACTGTATAAACAGCTCCACGATGCCTTCGGCTCGGAGAGCTACTCGGGCAAGATGGCAAATGTGATGAAGGAACTCCTGGATATAAAAGACAAAGTGAATCGTTAAGAAATTACTGTAAATGTATGAAGAACTAAAAAGAGCAGTCTATGAGGCTAATATTGAGCTTCAAACGCAGAAGCTTGTAATTTACAGTTGGGGCAACGTTAGCAGCATTGACCGTACGGCAGGAGTAGTGGCTGTCAAGCCAAGCGGTGTCCCTTACGACGAACTTCATCCAGACAAAATGGTATTGCTTGATTTAGACGCAAATATCATCGAGGGCAATTTCAAGCCCTCATCGGATACGCCGACCCATCTTGAGCTTTACAGAAATTTCAAGGCCGTTGGAGGCATATGTCATACACATTCTACCAATGCAACTATGTGGGCTCAAGCCTGTCGAGAAATACCCTGCTTCGGAACTACCCACGCCGATTATTTCTATGGCCCGATACCTGTCACTGAAGCAATGACAGCCGACCAGATAAAAAGTGATTATGAACTGAACACAGGTAAGGTTATTGTTAAGAGATTTGCGGATATAGACCCAATGCAGATACCGGCTGTCTTGGTTGCCAACCACGGCCCTTTCACATGGGGCAAAACCCCTGCTGATGCCGTTGAAGCTGCCGTCGTACTCGAGCAAATAGCAGCAATGGCCATAGGCGCTATAAACATAAATCCAATGCAAAACGAAATCCCCCAGCATCTTTGTGATAAACACTATTTACGCAAACACGGTAAAAACGCTTATTATGGACAAAAATAATTGTCTGAAGGAGCAAAAATGAACAAAATTACATTTGGTGTTATCATTGGAAACAGAGGTTTTTTCCCAGACCACTTGGCAAAAACAGGACGCAAAGAAATACTTGATGTCCTTAAGAAGAACGGCTTCAACACAGCAGCTCTGTCAATGCAGGATACAAAATATGGTGCCGTTGAAACTTTCGCCGATGCCAAAAAATGTGCAGCACTTTTTGCCAAGAATGCCGAAAATATTGACGGCATAGTTGTAACACTGCCGAACTTCGGTGATGAGAAAGGCGTCGCAGAAACCGTCAAACGCTCCGGACTTAATGTGCCGGTTTTAATCCAGGCCGAACCCGATATCGCAGGCAGAATGACCATAGCCGACAGGCGGGATTCTTTCTGTGGTAAAATCAGCGTTTGTAACAATCTCAGGCAAGCCGGTATCCCATATACTCTGACAAAATCGCATACCGTTAAAGTTAAATCAGCTGAATTTAAGAATGACCTCGATGATTTTGCCTCTGTCTGCCGAATCGTCAGAGGTCTTCAAAACGCACGTTTCGGTGCCATCGGTGCCAGGCCGGCAGCCTTTAACACCGTCCGCTATAGTGAAAAAATTCTGGAACTTTCAGGCATCACCATAGAAACACTTGATTTATCTGAAGTTCTTGGAAAAATTGATTTGCTCGCCGACAACAACAGGGCAGTTAAAAAGAAATTAAATGATATTAAGAAATATGCCCCGACAAAATCAATCCCTGACGATAAGCTTTTAAAGATGGCCAAGTTTGGTTATGTAGTGGACCAATGGGTCAAAGAAAACGAGCTCAACGGCACAGCGATTCAGTGCTGGACTTCTCTGGAGGAATTCTTCGGAATAGTTCCCTGCACGCTTATGAGTATGATGAGTGAGGCTTTGATACCGAGCGCCTGCGAGGTCGACGTTACGGGTTTGCTGGCGATGTACATTCTTCAGTTGGCCAGCGGCACGCCAAGCGCAATTCTGGACTGGAATAATAACTACGCCGACGACCCCGACAAGTGCGTTTTGTTCCATTGCAGCAATCTGCCTATGTCATTTTTCAAAAAGGCAAGGATGGATTATCAGGAAATAATTGCCGGTACGGTAGGCAAGGAAAACACTTACGGTACGGTTGTTGGCAGAATAGCTCCTAATAAGGCAACCTTCTGCAGAACCACCACAGATGACACCGCCGGTGTTATTAGTGTTTATACAGGCGAAGGTGAATTCACAAATGACAAACTCAATACCTTTGGCGGCTATGGCGTGATGAAAATCCCCAACCTACAGACACTTATGCAGTACATCTGCAGGATGGGCTTTGAGCATCACGTTGCTATGAATATGTGCCAAAAAGCTGATGCAATTGCTGAAGCGCTGGACAACTATATGGCCTGGGAGGTCTATCGGCATAGATAAATCGCAGTGTGGTAAATCAGATTTCAAAAAGTTTAAGTAAGAGGAAAACCAAAAATGAGGACTAAGTACGTTCCAATTTTATCAGCTATTGCAGTATTGTTTGTGTTTGGTTGTAATGAACTTGCTATGTGTGGAGAAGAAGAAATGAGCATTAAAAAACAAGCTTACGGAAAAACAAAAGATGGCAAAAACGTTGATTTGTACATCCTGACCAACACCAATGGCTTAAAAGCCGAAATAATGACCTATGGCGGTATTGTGATATCGCTTCAGGTGCCCGACCGAGATGGGAATTTCGCTGATATCGTGTTAGGCTGCGACAGCCTCGACGAATACCTCAAGGGCACTCCCTATTTCGGTGCGTTAGTCGGCCGCTACGGAAACCGCATCGCCAAAGGCAAATTCACCCTCGATGGCGTCGAGTACACACTGGCAACGAATAACGGCCCAAATCATCTCCACGGCGGCATAAAGGGGTTCGACAAGGTTGTATGGAACGCAGAACCAATGCAAACCGACCAAGGCCCTGCTCTAAAATTAACTTATCGAAGCCGTGATGGGGAAGAAGGCTATCCCGGTAACCTCTCCTGCATAGTTTCCTACACCCTGACAAACAATAATGAACTGAAAATCAACTACGAAGCCGAAACTGACAAAGCCACCGTTATCAATCTCACACATCATAGCTACTTCAACCTCGGCGGCCATAATTCCGGTGATATTCTCGGACATGAGCTTATGCTTAACGCCGACCATTTCACTCCTGTCGATAAAGACCTGATACCGACCGGTGAAATAAAATCTGTCAAAGGTACACCGATGGATTTTACCAGGCCGATGACCATCGGCTCACGCATAGAACAAGTCGCAGGTGGTTACGACCACAATTACGTCCTCAACAGCTCCGATGGCTCGCTGGCACTCGCAGCCTCAGTTTATGAGCCGAAGACCGGTCGTGTTATGGAAATTTTCACCACCGAACCGGGCATTCAGTTCTACACCGGGAACTTTTTGGATGGCTCTAATAAGGGAAAAGGTGCCGTCTATAACAAGCACAATGGCTTCTGCCTCGAGACGCAGCATTTTCCGGATTCGCCCAACAATCCTAATTTCCCATCGGTGGTCTTAAAACCGGGCGAAAAATACACGCAGCTGACCGTGCACAGGTTCTCTGCACGATAACTGGTAGCCATAAGCTATTATTTTCTATAGAATAGGCTTATGGGTTTTGCTTAAAGATTAAAACGCATTTATTAAAGGAGAAAAGTTATGACCACACTAATCGTTGTTGCTGTTGTTCTTGTTTTGCTCGTTCTTTTTGTAATCGCCGCCTACAACGCTTTGATTCGGCTTCGCAATCAGGTCGATAATTCCTGGTCGCAGATT
>CAZTWR010000182.1:0-4223 GCA_964618055.1 uncultured Pirellulales bacterium
CCACTAATTTAAGAGCACTTTTTTCCGCATAACCTTTTGTCAATAGAAGTGAAAAATCAGCAAGCGCCAATCGCAAATCGCCGATTTTGCACTCGGCGAATAATTTTGCATCTGCCGGATGCGGCCCTCTATGAGTTCGCTTATCAGGCATATTTAATTGACTATTTGTTATTGACTATTTACTATTGACTAAAATATCTGGTTTGTTTTTGAACAGTTAATTGTCAATTGTAAATTTTAAATTGTAAATAGTCAATCACCAATGCCGAGCCATAATTTAGCATATATCAAGATAGACGAGCTGGAAATCATCGGATATTCGGTCGCCGCTGAGGAAACCGTCGTCGCGATGCCGCAGTTGGATGTTTGCTTCGACATCGGCAAGGCTCCTAACCAGGTTATCCCCATAAACAATATCTTACTCACGCACGGGCATATGGACCACGCTGCTGGTATTGCATATTATCTGTCGCACCGAAATTTCTGTGGCCAATCGCCGGGAACGATTTTGGCTCCTGAGAATCTACTGGGCCCAATAAGAGAAGTAATAGACGCCTGGTCTCGTTTGGACGGCAATAGAATACCTGCTAACCTCGTTGGCGTAAAAGCCGGCGACGAGTATCAGATAAAGCCGAATCTTTTCGCAAGAGTATTTCCAACAAAGCACAGCAAGGGTTCTGTCGGCTATAGTGTAATTGAAAAGCGAAAAAAAATTAAACCCGAGTATGCCAGGCTTACAGGACCGCAGATTGTCGAGTTGAAAAAACAGGGCGTCGAAATCGACTATCCATTGGAGATTCCAATTGTTACCTATCTTGGCGATACACAGTTCGTTGATTTTTCGCAGTTGAAGTACATCGTTGAAAGTAAGATTTTAATTGCAGAGTGCACGTTCTATGAAGGAGAGCATGCCGGAAGAGCCGAAGCCGGCAGACATATGCACATCAGTGAATTTGCAGAGCTAATCGAAAAGCTGCAGAACGAGCATGTTATTATCACACATACAACTCAGCGAACCCCTATGCGAGAGATTCGCAGGATATTAAAAGAAGCCCTCCCGCCGGAAAAATATGACAGGATTATCCTCCTTATGGACAAAAGATGGAAATAATGAGGATTACTACGGCTCCTTTTTCTTCTTTCTAAGGGCTTTATCAATTTCAGCTTGTTTCTTCAAGACTATTTTAAGATTGTTAATGGCTGCCGGATAATCCGGTTTAAGCCGGAGTGCCTCATTGTAGTTTCGAATCGCCAGCTCATATTTGCCCAATAGAGTATAAGCTATGCCGAGATTTACGTACACCTTCGCCTGCTCGGGGTCTATTCGCAAAGCTTCGTTGAGGTATGCGATGGCCTCACTCGGCCGCCCTGCTGCCAGCAACGTAACTCCCATTGCTGCGTGAGCATCAGGATAGTGGGGGGCCAGGTACAGAACCTTGGCGTAATGTTTTATGGCGTCGTCATATTTCCTTTGCATGCTCAATGCCATACCCAAATTGTAGTGCGCTTCTGCGGAATCCTGCTTACGCTCTATAATCTCATTAAGGCAGGCAATGGCCTCATCAAGTTTTCCCTGTTTTAGGAGAACCTTGCACAGGCTATCTCGGGCCTCAGCAAATGCCGGCATTAGCTGAATCGCTTTGGTCAAATGCAGCACAGCCTCATCGAGTCGGCCTGCTTCAGACAACGCACATCCGTAGTTGTTTTCTGCCGGTGCATTATTTTCCGTAACCTTCACAGTGTACCCAAGCAAAGTCACAGAATCTTGCCAGTGTTTAACCTGCATGCGGCTGAGTACGAGCAAGCATGATAGAGCAACGGTTGTTAACACCGCCGTGACAACTTTCCACCGGGGCCGATTTGCGATGAGGTCTTTGACGGCCCAGGCGCCAATAATAAGCAGGCCAATCATCGGGATGTACATATATCGGTTGGCCATCGCCTGCGAACCAACCTGGACCAGCCCGATTACCGGGACCAGCGTCCCAATGTACCATAGCCAGCCCGTTGTTATGTACTTTTTGCGACGGCCAACATAGACTCCGAATGATATTAGGATAAACGACAATATATAGATTACCGCTGTGGTACTTGAAAGGCATAAGTGGGGGCGGGGGTAGAACACAGCCAGCCGGCTGGGCCATATCATTTTGCCAATATACTTTATGTAGGAAACGAACATATTGGCGATTCGGTAATCTAACGACACTCTCTCCAAGCGGGTGACTGCCCCTCCACTATGTTGTGCGATTAATGTTATCACACTCGATAGTCCCGACAGCACAAGAAGGGGAACTTTTTCCGCTACCAGATGTCGGAAAGTTGCCTTTGAATAGCCGGCCGAGGTCATCCGTCGCTTTCGTGTTGCGGCTGTGATGTCCTTCCGGGGTCGCGCAAGACGGTCCAAAGGCCACCAGTCCAGCAAAAGAAGCACCAAAGGTAGTGTCACCACCATTGGCTTGGACATAAGCCCCATCAGAAAAGCCGACAGCACAAGCACATACCTCTTGAGATTTGGCTGCTCGGCATAACGCACATAGGCGAGCATAGTCAGCATCCAGAACAGGCTGCTCAGCACGTCTTTGCGTTCGGCCGCCCAGGCGACCGACTCGACGTGAACCGGATGCAGGGCAAAGATCGCGGCAATAAATGCGCCCGGCCAGATTGTCCCCGTCATCTTCCGCAGCACCCAGAACAGCAGCACACTGTTGGCTGTGTGAATAAGCACGTTGGTTATGTGGTGCCCCAGTGGATTCAGACCGTAAATTTCGCAGTCCAGCATATGACTGAGCCAGGTCAGCGGATGCCAGTTTGCAGAGTATGACTTTGTGAACGCCCAGATAACCGACTGTCGAGTTATCCCGCCGCTCACATTTGGATTCTTTGTTATGTATTTGGGGTCGTCATATCCGACGAAGTCGTTATGTCGCACTGGCTCATAAGCAATAATAGTGGCCAGGACCAGTGCCACGCAAATTGAAATGACATACAGTTTGTTGCTCTCTCGCTTCATCGGCAGGGGAATAACCTCGATTTGACTAAATTCATTTTCGCCAGACGATACTTTACCGCTGTTATTAGACATCCAAAACCATACTTGAGGCTGCGCTGAAAATTGATGGAGGAGGCTTCCGCAAAATACTTGGTAGGGCAACTGACCTCGGCAATCTGATAACCAAACCACAAAATCTGTGCCAACATTTGGTTATCGAATACAAAATCATCTGAATTTTTTCCCCACGGTAGCTTTTCCAGAAGTTGCCGTGAAAAGGCTCGATACCCCGTGTGGTACTCCGACAGTTTCGCCCCTGTCATAATATTTTCCACCAATGTCAGAAGCCGGTTCGAAATATATTTCCACCAGGGCATCCCACCTTTTAGGGCGTATCCTCCCAGAATTCGCGAACCCAATACGCAGTGATACAGCCCATTTGCAATCATCGAGGTCATCGCTGGGATTAGTTTCGGGGTATATTGATAATCGGGATGAACCATGATAATAATGTCGGCCCCCTTTTCTAGCGCCAGCTTATAACAGGTTTTTTGATTGGCTCCATAGCCTTGATTTTTGGGGTGTGTATGAACGATGGTTTTGGGCAGAGTCTTGGCAACTGCCGTGGTTTCGTCACTGCTGCCATCATCGACTACAATAACAAAGTCTACAACATTTTGAGCCATAACCTCATCATAGGTTCGGCGTAGCGTTTGGGCTGCATTATAGGCCGGCATCACCACTACCACTTTCTTATCAGCGAACATACCAGCAACCTCTAATCGAAAGTCCAGCCTAATTCAATAAATCTTGCGCAAGTTACTATCTCGCAAATGTCCCGTGTTCCAAGCCGCTGCCGGTGCTCAACCGAACTATCGGGCATCCGTTCATTCCTGTGATACTTTCTTTTTTTGAGCTTCTCTTCGAAAGATTTCCTTATACACTTTTTCGTAGCTCGAGACCATCCGGTCGATGGTAAAGTTTTGTTCTACATGCTGGCGGCACTTCTTACGGTCGATACTATCGATTCTGCCAACGGCCTGCACCGCTTCATCCACGTTATTAACTAAATACCCCGTTATTTTATCTACGATTACTTCCCGACACGACCCCAAATCTGCTGCAATTACCGGCACCCCCGCAGCCATAGATTCAGCCATCACAAGACCGAATCGTTCGGGAATCAGATTAAGATGGATAACCGCATATGCTTCTTTAAGAAGCGCATCAC
>CAZTWR010000183.1:0-4213 GCA_964618055.1 uncultured Pirellulales bacterium
TAAATCTTTCGGGAAAGTCCACGCTGTGGATGACCTCAGCGTTCAGGTCCCTGCCGGCAGCATCTACGGCTTTCTTGGTCCTAACGGGGCCGGCAAGACAACCACTATTCGTATGATTATGAACATCATCCGCCCGGATAGTGGCGCCATAAAGATATTAGAGGCTTGTTCAGCCGAGCATGTCAAGAACCGCATAGGATATATGCCTGAGGAGCGAGGGCTGTATCGGAAGATGACTGCTCGTAAGGTCCTGACATATTTCGGAGCAATCAAGGGTGTAAAGGACGATGTTCTTGCTCAAAATGTGCCCCAATGGCTCAGGCGAGTTGATTTGGCCAACTGGGCTGACAGAAAAGTAGAGGAGCTTTCAAGGGGAATGCATCAAAAACTGCAGTTTGCAGTTACTGTAATCAACAACCCTGAGCTTGTGATTCTTGATGAGCCGTTTTCGGGGCTGGACCCATTGAATCAGGATTTGCTCAAAGACATCATTCTCCAAATGCGTAATGAAGGTAAAACCATAATATTCTCCACACATGTAATGCACGAGGCCGAGAAGCTTTGCGATTACATACTTCTTATAAACAATGGAAAAGCGATATTGGATGGCAAACTTCAGCAGATTCGCTCCCGGTATAGCTCCCATGTGGTCTGTGTCGAGCTTGAAGGTGATACGAGCTTTGTTGAGACGTTGCCTATGGTAGCCTCGGTTGAATCTCAGGAAAATCGGCTGGAAGTAACCTTAGCCAATGGTGACACACAGCAATTTCTACGGGCATTGGTACAGCGGGCACAGGTGCGGAGCTTCGAGGTAAAAGTGCCCTCGCTGCATGAAATCTTTGTTAACCTGGTCGGAGAAAAAAATGCAGAAGATTCTTAAGATTGCCCAGCGCGAATATATTGATACCGTCAGAACCAAAACGTTTATTATTAGCTTGTTAATGACGCCGGTTATCATAGGAGCAATCGTATTAATCAACAAACACATCTCCCGCAGCATATCGGGCCCACGTCCGCCAAGGAAGGTAATCGTAACAGATTTATCAAAGCAGCTTTCAGACGAAATTAAAGCCTCGTTCGACGAATACAACGCATCACATCCGGAGAAGCAGATTCTGCTTCAGGAGCTTCAGACTGACGATAGTGCGGACGAACCAGCCAAAAACAAGGTTCGCAAAGGTCAGCTGGATACCTACATTGTCCTGGACAAAGACTGTGTGGAAGGAAATGGAAGGATTCGCTCTTATACCCGTGGTTCAAAGATGTCCGACTTCGACCTTGCTTCGACTGTAGAGAATCTGCTGAATCGTGCTGTTGTTAATCAACGCTGCAAGTTGCGCAATGTCTCGACGGAGCTGCTGGCTGAACTGCGCCGTCGAGTGCCCGTTGAACGCATTGACATCTCATCGACTGCGCAAGAAAAGCAAAGAAAACAGGGCGAACAGATTGTCAAAGCAATGGTTCCTTTTTTCTTTTTGTTCCTTATGTTTATGGGAATCTTCGGCAACGGACAACAGATGCTTACCAGCATTATTGAGGAGAAATCTTCTCGCATCATCGAAGTACTTTTGTCAGCGGTAAGTCCATTTCAATTGATGGCTGGCAAGATATTAGGCATTGCCGCTATCGGCCTGACTGTAATTGCCCTGTGGGGCATCGCAGCGTATGCAACCGCTAACTGGCAGGGTTTAAATATTGAAGTTTCTGTTGAGCTGATGCTTTATTTTGCCGTCTATTACATTCTCGGCTTTCTTCTGTTTAGCTCCATCCTGGCAGCCGTTGGTTCGGTCTGTAATACCATTAAAGAGGCACAAAGTCTGATGATGCCGATTTCCTTGGTCTTTATTTTGCCATTGATGGCGTGGCCTCTATTTGTAGAACATTCAGAAGGAACGCTGGCAAAAGCAGTGTCGTTTTTCCCACTATTGACTCCGATGATTATGATTTTGCGACTTACCTCAAGCTCTGATACATCACTGATTGAGATTCTCGCAACAATGGTCGTTTTGGCTATATCGGTGCTGGCGGTAATATGGTTCGCAGCTAAGATATTTCGAACAGGCATACTAATGTACGGAAAGCGTCCCAAGCTAACCGAGATTATCCGCTGGCTGAGGCAAAGTTAAGACTGGTTCCTGAACAAAACTACAGATGTTTATAGACAGACCTGTGCCGGTTATAATTTCTTTTAACATTTAGGGACTTCGGCTATGGTTTTGGCAGTAGCATCGTTTTTCTTAAAACTTAACTGATGCAACAAACTCGAAAAGGATTAGTTGTTATTCGAATAAAACTTAGTGAAGGGATACAGTATGGATAAGGAAGCTTTTGAGAAAGAGATAAAGATACTTTTTGAGAAGCATAAAAAACTCATAGAGCGAAAAAACGAGAAAGTCGAAGAGACTAATGGCGTTTTTGAAAGATATAAATATCCTGTTTTAACGGCGAAGCATACGCCTGTTTTCTGGCGATATGATTTGAGTTACGAGACGAACCCCAACCTTATGGAGAGAATGGGCATTAACTGTGTTTTTAATCCCGGTGCGATTGAGCTTGATGGCAGGATTTGTCTTGTTGCCCGTGTGGAAGGCCTCGACAGGAAATCATTTTTTGCGGTGGCGGAAAGCCCTTCCGGAATCGATAACTTTAAATTCTGGGATTACCCGATTTCAATGCCGGAAACTGATGACCCGGATGTTAATGTTTATGATATACGCGTTGTAAGACATGAGGATGGCTGGATTTATGGGCTGTTCTGTACGGAGAGGAAAGACCCTAATGCGCCGAGAGGTGACCTTTCATCGGCGATTGCACAATGCGGCATCGCAAGAACAAAAGACTTAAAAGATTGGCAAAGGCTTGATGACTTGAAGACCAATTCACCGCAGCAGCGCAACGTTGTATTACATCCTGAATTTGTTGATGGTAAATATGCTTTTTATACTCGGCCTCAGGAAGGATTTATCAAAGCCGGCTCTGGTGGTGGTATTGGGTGGGGTCTGTCGGAAACAATAGAACATGCAGTTATTGGTGAGGAAACGATAGTCGATGACAGGAAATATCATACTATCAAAGAGGTCAAAAATGGATTAGGGCCGGCACCGATAAAGACCGAGAGAGGTTGGCTGCACTTGGCTCACGGCGTGCGGGCCTGTGCCGCGGGACTCCGTTACGTGATTTACGCATTTCTCACCAAACTCGACGAACCGAACAAGCTTATCGCCGAGCCGGGCGGGTATTTGATTGCGCCTGAGGGCGAAGAGAGAATTGGTGATGTTTCCAATGTTGTTTTCAGTTGCGGCTGGGTAGCAAGGGAGGATGGTGAATTGCTCATTTACTATGCTTCTTCAGACACAAGATGCCACGTAGCTACAACATCAGTTGAAAAATTGCTGGATTACGTTGTTAATACCCCGGAGGACCCTTTGAGGTCATTTGCCTGCGTCGAACAAAGAAAAAAGTTGATTAACAGGAATTTAGCAATATTGAAATCAATGGATATCAACTTTTAATTAAAGAATTAAAGCAGTTTCTTGAGCGTAGCCGCAATATTTGTAAGGGGAAATCCCAAACTCAATCCACAGCTTTTCCACAAAACCAACTTACGATGTGCAAAACCTGTTCAAAATAAAATTTTTTTGTGCGCAAAATCAGTACCGACAGTAACCTCTATTAAGTGGAAAAGAAATTCTTGAAAATGGGATTGATTTGTTTTTTCACCACCCAATAATAAACTGCTAATGGATTTGGTTGCAGCTAAAGAAGAATAGGATACCATTGTTGAGGAGTGTATCATGCAAAGCACAATCACGGATGAGACAAGTGCTGTTAGCGAAGCTCTTGCTGAGAAGGTGGGGTCGCAAAAGTTTCGCATCTGGTTTAAGAATTCAACGAGACTGACACTTACCGACAGATATTTAAAAGTGGGTGTCCCAAACCTTTTCATAGCAAGCTGGATTGAAAATCATTTTTCAAACGAAATCAGCCAGGCAGTTCGGGCGGTTACCGGGTCCGATCGAGAGATTACCTTTACCATCGACCCTGAGCTTTCCGGCCATCAGAGGCGGACGCAACTGGATTCGCAGGCACAACTGGTGGAGAAGGCTCAGAACCGAACCCGCAGCAGGAGAGCCAAAATACAACCGTCGGCAAGGGCCCGGCTGAAATTAACTCTGGATACATTCGTTGTCGGCTCGTCGAACGAGCTGGCCTA
>CAZTWR010000184.1:0-4177 GCA_964618055.1 uncultured Pirellulales bacterium
ACAGATTCAGAGTTGTAATTCCCGCTTACCCGGCATTCAATATCTACTCTCATATCGCCAAGAAAACTACAGCCCTTGGGCCTGTGTGCGTTGCTACGGCCATCAATAAAATGGGAAAATGGGACGTTGAGGTTATCGACGAAAATAACCTTCGCCGATTCGGCCCGAAGGCAAGCTCAGGGGGAGCTGACCACGAATTCCTGCAGAGAAAACGGCCTGCGGACGTTGTCGGTTTTTACGGGGGGCTGACCAGCACCATACCCAGGTTGTACCAAATAGCACGTTTCTACAAGGAACTGGGCATCGTAACCGTCGCCGGCGGCCAGCACTTCATTGAAGAGAACATCGCCGAGGCATTGTCCAGCGGCATCGACTATGTCGTTATCGGCGAAGCGGAAGAGACAATCACAGAGCTTCTGGGCGTGATAGAAGGTGAAAAAGAGCCAAGCGAGGTCAGGGGCATAGCTTATCTGAAGGACGGCGAGGTCTTTGTTACGGAAAAAAGGTCGCCGACGACGGACTTTGACAAGCTGCCGTTGCCCGATTTTTCTCTCGTGCGCTATGCTAAAATCAAGATATATCCTGTGGAAAGGATTCGAGGGTGCGGGATGGATTGTGAGTTCTGCACGGTCAAAGGCAGGCCGCGACCGGCCAGTCCTGAACGACTGCTCGAACATATCAGCTCGCTGGTCGAGAGCAGAAGTGCGAAGCATTTCTTCATAGTCGATGACCTTTTCGGCCAGCAGCGAGATGAAACGATAAGGTTCTGCAATATGCTCAACGACTACGAAAAGAGCATCCGCAGAAGACTCGATATTACCGTTCAGATAAGATTAGACAAGGCCAAAGATGTGGAGCTGCTTTCCGCGATGCAGCGGGCCGGCATAGAGACAGTCGCTATCGGCTTCGAATCACCCATCGAGGAAGAACTCAGCGCGATGAACAAACGCATGCGGTGCGAGGAGATGGTGTCGCTGGCGAGGACTTTTCACGAATTCGGATTCCTCGTTCACGGGATGTTCATCTTCGGGTATCCGCTAAGGGCGGGGCAGAACTTTAAGATGTCCGCTGGTGAGCGTACTAATCGCTACAGACAATTTATCCACAAGGTTAAAATCGACACGGTGCAGGTGTTGCTGCCCGTTCCAATACCCGGCACCCAGCTAAGGCGCCGCCTGCAAGAGCAAAACAGAATTTACCCACTATCGGACATAGGGTGGGAGTACTACGACGGCAATTTTCCAATTTTTGAGCCGGATGAGCCGCTGACCGCGAAGCAGATACAGCGCTGCGCCAAGAAAATCATGGGCCGCTTTTATCAGTTCAAGTATATGTTCCTTGTGGCGCTGAATATATTTTCTTTTCCCACTCTGATTTTCTTTTTCCACAACATACGGCTCGGGTGGAGAAAGTGGTACCGCAACTGGCGCAACTACCTGATCCGTTTTGCCGGCTGGGTGACCTTCCGCAAATGGACCGTCGCGTTCAAGAAAAACAACTTCATTCAAAAACTCGAAACCGCACAGCACCACCTGAAAACCGTCCCCAAATAACCTCCTCGCCCTTGTGTCTAAGCGGGTCAAAGAGCCGATATAATTATTTTAATTTATTTTTATTGTATTCCGGCGGGTTTGCTGCTATAATGCTATAAGTATTAGTGGGTATATTCTCACGTCTCTCAGGAATATTCTCTTAAAAAAATGCGAGAGGCAAATTTTATGGCCATTTAGAGGCCAAAAGGAGACTTTAGTGAGTACAGGAACAGTAAAATGGTTTAATGGGACAAAAGGCTTTGGATTTATCAGCCCCGAGGGCGGCGGCGACGATTTGTTCGTTCATCACTCGGAAATCAAGACGACCGGCTACGCCAGTCTTGATGAAGGCCAGAAGGTAGAGTTCGAGGTCGGAGAGGGCAGAAAAGGTCCTTGTGCGACCAACGTAATTCCCGGTTAATTCAGAGCAAAATTCCGAAAAAACCAACGGGCTTCGTTTTAAAACGGAGCTCGTCTCATTTTAACCTCTAAACCGCAGCTTAACGGAAGCAGGGCTTAGTGAACAGTAGGTAACGCTTGGCGAACCCCCACCTTTCTAAAAATATTTATCTTTCATTTTCTTTCCAATAAACACAGCCAAAATCACAACAGCTGCACCAATAACTATCCAACCCGTAGTGCTCATTAAAAGCATATTAAGTCTCCTTTCTCTATCTTTACGCCTTTGGCCAGATAGAGTACCTTAAAAGAAGGCGAAAGTCAAAAGGGTAAAAAGGGATAGGTGAGCAGGCGGATTCCTCGCAATGACCCCCGCCATAGTCCTGTCATACTGACAGGAGAAGCGGGGATTGGCGGGGATTTTGGCAGATGAGGGCGGGGTGTCTCTTTGTGATGTAACTGTATTTGTAGTAAGCGGTTGTGCAAATACAGTCCTGCGGTGAGGGATTTGGCACGAGATTTGCGATTATAGCGATAAGATATGGCTTTGAGTCTGTCAAAATTAGGTGAGGTCAATGTATTAGCCAGCGGGGCTAACTGGGCGTGGCCGGAGGCGCTGCGTGATATATTTCGGCCAAGAGGTATAAATCTATTAGTGGCGGAGAGCGCAGGCGAATTTGTCAATATTATCGAGCGGAGACGAATTCAGGTGACAATTGTGGATATGGATTCCGAAGCGGGCGGGCTGGCGACGATAAAAATTATTCGAATGGATTATCCTCTGCTGCCGTGCATTCTGCTCTCAAGCACGCCTGAGGAAGCAGTGCTAAGTAAGGCGCTAAGATTAGATGTTTTCAGCGTTATTGACAAGCCGGTTAATATGAGTATTCTACGAGAACAGTTGAACAGGTTATTCATAAAAAAATATAATAATGACATTTTTGCAGAATAACGGTATATTGGAGCCCCGCTTAAAGTGGGCGGAGACAAGTATATTCGATATTTAGTGATTTTTTTGAAAGGAGTACGGTCAAGATGAAGATTCGGCCATTAGCAGATAAGGTGCTTGTTCAGCGTCTCGAAGCAGAGACCAAAACAGCCGGCGGGATAGTTCTGCCGGACAGCGCAAAGGAAAAACCACAAAGAGGCAAAATTGTGAGCGTTGGCAAGGGTAAAGTGCTTGATGACGGAACGCTGCGAAAAATGGAGGTGAAAAAAGGTGATATGGTGCTTTTCACGAGCTACGCCGGGACAGAAGTAAAGATAGACGGCAAAGAGTATCTGATTATGAATGAGTCGGATATTATGGCGGTGATAGAAAAGTAAAAAGGTAAAAAATAATTAGCCACAGAGAACACAGAGAAACACAGAGTAAATAAAAAGATAGATTCCTGCTTCTGCAGGAATGACAATTAGTAGAATCAGCGACGAAAAATTAAAAAGGAGAAAGAAAGATATGGCAGCTAAAAAGATAGCTTACGGCACCGATGCACGCTCTGCAATCCGGGAAGGTGTGGAGAAACTTGCCAAGGCGGTAAGGATAACGTTAGGGCCGTGCGGCAGAAACGTGGTTTTGGAAAAATCGTTCGGTTCACCTACCGTTACCAAAGACGGAGTCACGGTGGCAAAAGAGATTGAGCTGGAAGATTCCTGCGAAAACTTGGGCGCTCAAATGGTAAAGGAAGTGGCTTCGAAGACATCAAGCGTAGCCGGCGACGGGACGACGACCGCAACAATTCTGGCTGAGAGTATCTTCAATGAGGGCCTGAAAAACATCACAGCAGGTGCTAACCCGATGCAGGTAAAACGCGGTATCGACAAAGCTGTTGAAAGAATAGTAGAAGAACTGCAAAAAATGAGTATACCTGTTGAGTCGAGCAAGCAAATCGAACAGGTGGCAACCTGCTCAGCAAACCAGGACATCGAGATTGGCAAAAAGATGGCTGAAGCGATGGACAAGGTTGGTAAAGACGGCGTCATTACTGTTGAAGAGGGCCAATCATTGGAGACAACGGTTGAGCTGGTTGAAGGTATGCAGTTCGATAAAGGATACTTAAGCCCGCACTTTATCAATAACTTAGAAAATATGACTGTTGTGCTGGAGAAGCCTTATATATTGGTTCATGAAAAGAAAATAAGTTCGGTAAAATCACTTGTTCCGCTGCTTGAGAAGGTAGCTAAACAGGGCAGGCCGTTTTTGATTATTGCCGAAGACATCGAGGGTGAGGCATTGGCTACTCTGGTTG
>CAZTWR010000185.1:0-4165 GCA_964618055.1 uncultured Pirellulales bacterium
AAGGGCCCCTGCTATGGTTTTAACCTGGGCCCTTGCTATGCCGTATTCAAAAGCTTTAGAGGCCGTCAGCGTCAACAACTCATCATCTTTAACAATCAATTCTTTGTTATCCAGGTTGTACTTATTGGGGTCCTTGGGAAGTTTGTCGGCATCAAAGAATTCAAATTCTTCGGTTTGCAGATTTTGTACCCTGTAAACTTTTGTCTGCATACTGACCATAGCCCTGAGCAGAATAGCCGGATAGCCATTCGCTTCAGCAGCTCGGTTAAACGCCGCCCGAGTAAAGCTCTCGGCTTTTTCCCGCTCGACGCCTTCAAGTTTGGCGCCAATCTGGACTGGGGCGCAATCACCTATGGTGGTATTTTTGAGCATTATTATATCCTGGCAGGAAACACTTATCATTGCGCCGGCTGATATCGCCTCGGTTGTTATATAAGCAACAGTGTGGGCTTTTTTAGCGACATCGAGTATAAAGTACTTGGATATATCATCACCTGATTTAAGAAGGCCGCCATATGTGCCTATTTCGTAAATCAGGTATTGTGCCCCTTCATCGAGTGCGATTTGAGTTCTGCGACGGATGGATTTGTAGAGCCCATCGTCAATCATACCTTTGCAGACAATCACCGCTGCTTTTACAGTTGGCAAGTCTTCGATGAGATTGTCCGGCTCAGATGCTACTCTGCGAAGTGGCTCGCTACGTAGCACGAGTGCCAAATTCAGTGCCACGAAAAACACCAGACATAGCAAAACCATCGCAAATTTCCGAAATAGCTTCTTCATATGCACAATTTTACCCCTTTATTGTCAGCTTGGCAATCAAAACTATTTGGGCTTGTTCACCAAAATAACCATTTTGCGACGAGGTAGAACAGTACGGTTAATCCTGCAGCGATTGGGATGGTTGCTATCCAGGAGGTAAAGATAGCCCCGACCACCTTGCGGTCAATGGCCGTAATACCACGGGCTAATCCTACCCCTATTATTGCCCCTACAAGCGTATGGGTCGTCGATATCGGAAGCCCCATTTTCGAACAGGTCAGCACTGTCGCCATAGTACTCAGGTCGGCTGCAACGCCACGTGAGGGCGTAATCTCGGTTACCTTTGTTCCAACCAAGCGCATCACCCGGTAGCCGAATGTGGCCAGCCCTGCAACTATTCCCAAACCACCGAGAGCAAGAACCCACATCTCCACGGGTACTTTTTCAGGGACAACATTATATTTAACTATCTCGACCACCGCTGCCAGTGGTCCAATCGCATTGGCTACATCATTGGCCCCATGTGCGAAGGCCACCGTACACGATGTTATAATCACCAAAACGGCAAAATGTCTCTCCACATGGGTCAGTTGTTCCTCGCAGGTCAATTCCTCGTAACAATTGCAACTTTTTCTGATGAACAAAGCTGAAATTCCGGAAGCGATAATTCCACCCAGAATACTCAGAGCTATAGCCTCCGGGCCTTTTAAATCCAAATGAAGGTTCTTCAGGCCTTTGTAAATAATGGCCAAAATCAATATAGTAAAGGTAAAAAATACACAAATAGGTACGCCCTTATGTGCCGCCGTCGCTGGTTTCTCAACCGATAGTATATAGCGGGATATCAACTTAAATATTATAAAAGCTATTATTCCTCCTGCTATGGGCGAAATAAACCAGCTGGCTACAATCTGGCCCAACTTACCCCAGTAAATGTGTCCGAATCCAGCTTGTAGGATTCCAAACCCAACAATCGCACCTACTATAGAATGTGTAGTGGAAACCGGCATCCCGAAGTAGGATGCCAAATTCAACCACACCGCAGCAGCCAGCATAGCGCAAACCATGCCGTGCGCCAGCACCATTGGCTCCTGGGCGAAGATTTGCGAGTCGATTATCCCTTTACGAACGGTATCGGTAACATGACTGCCGACAAGAACTGCGCCGCAGAATTCACAGATGCCAGCCAGAATTACCGCCCAGAAGATTGTCAGGGCTTTAGAGCCGACCGCGTTAGCCATAGAGTTGGCAACATCGTTGGCCCCGATGTTCCAGGCCATGTAAACGGCGATTATAATTGCTACAATGACAAGGATTTCCACACCCAGATTGCTCCTCTATAAGGACTATTTCTTGCGAATGATAAGACGAAGGTATTTTGCGGCTTTTTCAGCAGTGTTTGAGACGGCGCCAAGCGCTTTGCAGTACTTATCGAGGAAAAATATGGTGATGGGGTCGAGCGTATCCTCTATACTGTACAAATGGCGGGCAAATTTCCTTTCGAGACGGTCAGCCTGCCATTCTTCTTCGCCAATTTTTTCAATGGCTTTCAGCATCTCCTGGGCTTCCTCGCCGCTAAAGGCAGCCTCAGCGAGGGTGGAAAGCCTCTCCGCGAGGTTCATTAAATGTTCACTCACGTTGATAACCTGCTCGACAAAGGCCATAAAGTCAGGTTTGAGTGCCTCTGGAAGTTTGGTCCTGCGCAGTATCAGCACAACAGCGAAATCCTCTGCGGCATCTGCTACATCGTCCTGATAGGCCAAAAACCGGCTTATCTCCGACCGCCCTACTGATAGAAAGTACATCTTGCTGATGCGGTCACGCAATTCTGTTTTAATCTGGTCGGCCTCATGCTCGGTTTTCGACATCACGTTGTGTAATTCTTCGATTCTTTCATAGTTTTCCTCTAACAGTGCATTTGTGAGGGGGCGTATAAGCTCGACACACTCATGCACCTTTTTCGAGTGCTCGTGCAGTTGAATGAATGGTGACGGAGCAAAAAATTTATCTAAAACTTTCATTGTCCTTTCCTTAATTCCTTATTTATACTGTCCTGCGTTTACGGGTTGTCTTATCTACGCACCACGCAAAGTTCGTGCGGTAGTTGTAGCTTCTTTAATTTAACCAGTCAAGCTAAAAAGTACAAAATGGAAAATCCCCAAAAAACTATGTAATAAGATTTTCGTTCCTTAATTTTGATGTTTAATATTTGATTTTTTATTTGTCTTTATGCCAGCTTGCGTAAAATCTCTATCCCCTGTTGTATTTTATCGTCACTCGTTGCATAACTTATTCTAAAATGCGTGTCTTTTTCACTGAACACATTGCCCGGTATAACCAGAACATTGTTGGCGATGGCCTTTTCCACAAATTCCGTTGCCGACCCCCCTGCCGGTGCTCTAACGAATACGTAAAACGCTCCGCCCGGCTTAACCATATCAAATTTATCGCTTAATCCATCATAAATCAGGTCCCTTTTTCGTCTGTATGCATCGACCAGGACACTGACGTCTACATCCAGAGCTGCAATAGCTGCTTTTTGGAAAGGTGTGGGCGCACAGACAAAGGTATATTGTTGTATTTTGGTCATCTCTTCGATTACATCTCGTAGCGACTCGTGCACTGCTACGTAACCGAGCCTCCAGCCGGTCATTGCATAAGCCTTGCTGAACCCTCGCATTAACAGGGTCTTATCGTAGTAATTAGCTATACTTGGGCAGCTGCCATCGTAGCAGAATTTCTCGTATATTTCATCGGTTATAACAAGTATATCTTTTTCTGCTGCTATCTCGGCAAGGGCCTTTATCTGCTCTTCTGAATATACTACGCCGGTCGGATTGCAAGGCGAATCGACTATAATAATCTTGGTTTTGCTGGTTATCGCCTTACTTATCTCCTCCAGCGGAAGCTGGAAGCTCGGATAACTGTCAACAAAAACGCATTTCCCGCCTAACATATTGACTAAGTGCTTATACATTACAAAATACGGGTCTGGTATAATCACTTCATCGCCGGGATTGATAAGCGCCATAAACGCTAATAGCAGCCCCCCGCTCACCCCGCTTGTAACAAGCACCGCCGGCTCATCCCACCCAATCTCTTTTTTTACTAATTCGCCGATTTTCTCTTTTAGAAGTGTGTCCCCTGCCGTTTGTGAATATTTATTCTGCCCTGCCTTAATTGCCTTTATCGCTTCTTCTTTTAGTTCATTTGGCACATCGAAGTCCGGCTGGCCTATTGAGAAATTGACCGGGTCTTTCAGCTTCTCCGCCAGCGCAAATACCTTTCTAATCCCGCTTGCGTCAATTTTTTGTGCTCTATCCGAAATAATTTTTCTCATTTTCCAATAGTAAATAGTCAATAGTAAATAATAAATAGTAAATTACACGGTTCTATTGGCCAG
>CAZTWR010000186.1:0-4157 GCA_964618055.1 uncultured Pirellulales bacterium
TCTTTAGTTTATGGCACTTGCGGACATAAGGGTGGTCTATCCGTCGGGCCACTTTATATTCGGTCTCAACCTGCTCGAATATCCTTGAATCTTCCGGCCTTTCAAAGACAATCCGTTTTAGAGCAACCTTAGTCTTATCCTGTTTGTTAGTTGCCATGTAGATTGTGCTGCGAGCGCCAGTTCCGATACGCTTGATTATGCTAAAACCGCCGATATCGAGTGTAACTTTAGCCATATTACCGACTGAAACCTAATAATTCAACGATCTACCGATATTTCACTACGTTTTAATTAAGATGCGCTAAGTCGGCTTTTTGTTCCCTTATTTTGCGTAAAACTACTAAAAAAACCATTTTTGTGTAGAACTGCAAAACAAACTCAGGCAAACCTTAGAACCCTACAACCTATAATATAATTGTTTGTTCGTCCAGTATTATGGCAATTTTTAGTAGTATCGGCCAAAAAGGGGGGAGCTTAAAATTGAAGTGTCCTGCGGGTTTTATATTTTGCTGAGAAAGAACCGGCCGAGTAGGGTTCTTCATCCATTTTTTAAGCCATAATGGCTGATTTGTTATCTGTGATAGATGTAGGGATAGGAAGGCCTCTGTTAATTAAAGGCCATCCTACCCCACTTCTTATCTACCTCATGAAATTGGCCACAAAAGGAGAGGTTTCACCCCTACGCAAGAAATGACCAGAGGGACCCTCACCAAGAAACTCCGAGAACCAAGATTCGTGTTCAATTTCCTCATTGAGAATTGCCTGTGCCAGAGCATAGGTGCGGTGGTCTTTGCCGGCTGTCAGATTGCAGATTTGAGTGTATCCGCGTACGGCACATCTTTCCGCATTCACCAGCACCGTTAACATCGCTTTGATGTCAGTCGGGTCCTTTGGCAAGGATGCAGGCGGACAGGCAGACATATCATGGAAAACTTTCATGTCATCGGGCAGTTCGCCACCAAGTTCATAGATGCGGGGAACCAGGGCTTCAAAGTGGTTGCGGTCCTCAATCCTGGCTGTTTCCGCAATTTCTTTGATACCCTCACCTTCCAGGCCAATCAGATTGACCCTCAGAATCGTATAGTAGTAATAAGTTGTCAATTCTGCGGCGGCATTCTTGACCAGCAACTTCAACAAATCATCAATCTTGATTCCGTTTTTTTCAACCATTTCTCTTGCTACTTTTGCCATTTTGTTATCTCCTTTTTCATAATGTTTCCTTAATAGTAATTATTCTTATACTCATAGAAAAAAAATATCATTTTTTTTTGACGCACCTTTCACACATACCCTCCAATATTACTTTTATGTTCATAACGTTGAACTTTTTTCGAAACTCTTTTGGAACCTTCAGCCTGTCATAACTTGTATCACGAAAGTCTATTATACTATTGCATCTTCGGCATCTGAAATGGTGGTGGGCACTTATATCCGGGTCATATCGCTTTGACTCGCCGTATCCTTCAACAACATGAACAACACCTATTTTGGCAAAACTTGATAGCGTTCTATATACAGTATCAAGAGATATATCAGGCAAGACATCCTTAACTTTCTCAAAGATGTCTTCTGAAGAGGGGTGGTCTCTTGACTTGACCAATTCCTCATATATTGCAACACGCTGTGGCGTAATGTTGAGATTGTGTTGTTTACATCTGTCCCGAAATAAAGCCATTAAGCTTTTTTTGTTTTTTTGCAGCATTTTACCGCCGTTCAAAAAACCTGAATTTATTATTACGAATAGTTACTATATAAGAATTGCTCTTATTGTTCAAGAAAAATTTAAAAAAATTTATTTTGCGCTAATAATGGTAGAAGACCTGAATTTTAGCTTATAATGAGTCAAATTTAGTAGGTTTACAGTTGTCAAAATGCTTTCCTTGGCAGTATAAGGATATTTTTATGGTGTGTTTTGGTTTCAGTGTATCTTTAAGGTTTGTTGCTTGCCAAAGGGTGTGATAGGAAACGATGGAATTTCAAAATGTTTTAATGGCGTTTGGGCTAACCTTGTTTGCAGGTCTGTCAACAGGGATTGGTAGTGCTATGGCGTTTTTTGCAAAACGTACCAATACAAAATTACTTTCTATTGCTCTTGGTTTTTCTGCTGGTGTAATGATATATGTTTCATTTGTTGAGATATTTCCAAAGGCCAGGCAGTGCCTTACCGTTGAATTAGGCCAGGTTGGTGGTTTTGGGGTTACCGTACTGGCTTTCTTTGCCGGGATTATCTTCGTCGGCGCTATAGACAGGCTCGTGCCCTCATTTGAAAACCCACACGAAGTTCATAAAATAGAAGAAATGAAAAACAATGATTCGGCATCCCGATTTAAAAATCTGTATCGAATGGGTCTTTTCGCAGCACTCGCAATCGCAATTCACAATTTCCCGGAAGGATTTGCCACCTTTGCCAGCGCTCTAAAAGATATTAAAATCGGTGTGCCTATAGCTATTGCTATAGCGATACACAATATTCCTGAAGGTGTTGCTGTATCGGTTCCGATATTTTATGCAACAGGTAATAGAAATAAGGCGTTCATTTATTCGTTCCTCTCAGGACTCTCTGAGCCAATAGGGGCGTTAATTGGATATGCTCTTCTGTTTTCGTTTTTTAACGATATTGTGTTTGGGATACTCTTTGCCTCAGTGGCAGGGGTAATGGTATTCATCTCGCTGGATGAGCTGTTACCCACTGCTCAGGAATACGGCGAGCATCACCTCGCAGCCTACGGATTAGTGGGCGGCATGGCGGTTATGGCCATAAGTCTGCTTCTGTTCTTATAAGAAGTTTGGTCTTTGGCCTTACTCGCTCAGGATGGTTTAACTCAAATAAATAAACTTCGCTCGCTTTACCAAACTTGTGGTAAGCGAGGTCAGAATGGCTGAGCCGAAGCAGCAAAGCTGCTTGTCACCCCGACGACCTGGGGGGGCTTCTCCCCCAAAACCCCCTCAGGTTCGAGCCCCGCTGATAGAAAAACTTCAGGGCAGCGAGGCCGAGAAGACCTGCTGCCCTGAACCTCCCCGAGTAGGACTCGAACCTACAACCTAGCGGTTAACAGCCGCTCGCTCTACCAGTTGAGCTATCGGGGAATAGCAACCTGCAAATCAATACGTCGGCTCCAGGAGCCACATTCATATAGATTTTAGAGCATTATCTAAAAATTTAACAACTTTGTCAAACACCATTCCAATGATAAATTGCTTTTGCTTGTGGATAGTTAGGCTCTTGCCCCGTTAGATGCTTTCCCAGGTTAGATGGTCTTTCTTTAGGAACATTTGCATCTAACGGGGCTTGCAAAATATGCCGAAGCAGAATATAAATAAGTAGTTATGGCCAAAGACATAAAAAAGCGAATCGAGCAATTACGCAATGAAATCCGAAGGCACGATTATCTCTATTACGTCCTCAACCAGCCCAAAATCAGCGATCGGCAATATGACAAACTCTTTGCCGAATTGGGGGCATTAGAACAGGCAAATCCACAATTTATAACGGCTGATTCACCTACCCAGCGGGTTTCTGAGCAGCCTCTTGAAGGTTTTAAAACTGTCAGACACACTGTGCCAATGCTCAGTATGGACAATACCTATAACGCTGATGAACTCAGGGATTTTGACGAGAGGGTGCGTAGGCAGCTTGGCAGCGGAGATTGCGATTATGTTGTCGAATTAAAAATCGACGGCGTTGCGATAAGTCTTCGCTACGAAAGAGGCGAGCTTATCAGGGCTGCAACTCGCGGCGATGGCGAAGTGGGTGATGATGTTACTGCTAATGTCCGCACAATAAAAGCCGTTCCGCTTGTGCTGTTGGGCGATAAGCAAATTCCAGCTGTCCTCGAAGTTCGCGGTGAGGTCTATATGCCTACAAAGGCATTTGTCGAGTTGAACAAACTCCGCGCAGAGGCTGGTGAGCCGGTCTTTGCAAATCCGCGAAACGCAGCAGCGGGCTCGTTAAAACTTTTAGATTCGAGAATCACCACCAAAAGAAATCTTGCATTTTTCGCTTATGCAACCGGTGAGGTTTCGCGGCCTCTGGCTGAGAATCATTACCAAACCCTGCAGAGGTTCAAAAAATTCGGTTTGCCTGTTAATCCTGAAATCAGGCAGGCCAAAGATATAGATGAGGCACTAAATATTTGTCTTAGCTGGAGTGAAAAGCG
>CAZTWR010000187.1:0-4139 GCA_964618055.1 uncultured Pirellulales bacterium
AGCCCTCCAACCACTTTGCTTTGCGTTGTGGCCGTCTTTGGATTGATTGGATTGGCCCTTTATACAGCCAAAAAAGAGCGTCTGCTTTCGTTTTCAATCCTTTGGTTCTTTGGCAACTTGGCCATAGAGTCATCAGTCATAGGATTAGCACTCGTATTTGAACACCGACTTTACCTTCCATCAATGTTTGTATCACTGGCGATTGTAGCGACAGCCTGGCGATTCATAAAGCAAAATTGGGCCAGGGTGGGAGCGTTTTGTATCGCAGCGCTCCTCTGTTGTGTCTGGACCTATGAAAGAAACAGCGTGTGGAGCGACCCGGTTACCCTATGGAAAGATTCTGCAGTTAAATCGCCTGAAAAACCACGACCGCACTACAACCTGGCACGCGCACTACACGAAAAGGGAAAGATTGACGAGGCCGTTAAATACTACACCAAGACACTGCAGCTCGACCCCAACCGTTCTGATGCTCACCTTGGCATTGGTATATCTCTTCTCGGTAAAGGCAATATAGATGAAGCTGTTGTACACCTCAATAATGCACTGAGGCTCGACCCCAACGATGCTAAGGCATATTACAATATGGGGGTAGCTCTTTACAAACAGAATAAGTTCAATGAAGCCCTCGCACACTATAATCGGGCACTGCGAATCGACCCCAAATTTCGCCAAGTCTACAATGGTATGGCAAAAATATTTTACCAGCAAGGTAAGATTGACAGGGCAATAGCGTATTGGACAGAGGCTTTGAAACTCAAGGCCGATTGGCCTGAGGTGCTCAATGACCTGGCATGGGTCATGGCAACCCACGAAGAGGCCAAATATCGTAATGCTGCTAAGAGTCTGGCCCTGGCAAAACGGGCCTGTGAAATCACTGACTATCAAGATCCGGGGGTTTTAGACACCCTCGCTGCTGCTTATGCCTCCGCGGGTAAATTCTCCCAAGCGATAGAAACCGCAGAAAAAGCGGTCAACCTTGCCTTATCCGCCGCTAAAAAAGAACTGGCTCAGCAAATTCAGAGCCACCTGCAACTGTATAAAGCCGGGCAACCCTATCGAGAACCACTATCGGCACCTGGAAATCTTTTCAAACAGACCAAATTAGCACCTTTGCCGGCACAGGTCTCACAAGAATAACTGATTTTTGTCTTGTCACTTGAGCATTAGCAAAGAATATAGCTCAGGAGAAAGGTTAATGTAAATGTTTGCCATTTTTGAACAGCCGTGGACATTGCTGATTGTGGCAATACTCGTTTTCTTTGTAATGCTAATAATCCGCAGCATCTCCCCTGAAAAGCTCCACTGGTGGCAATGGCTTTTACCGCCGCTTTTAGTTGTCGCCGCTTTCGGACTTGATTTCCTCATCGAAACCGATTTAGAGAAAATCAATGCCGTAATTAACACAGCCGTATTAGCTGTAGAAGATGAAGACCCTGATTCAATCGAGTTGATTATTGCTGATAACTACAGCGATTCATACCACAGCACAAAAAGTGTTTTGATGTCACACTGTAAAGCAACACTCTCAGAGCCTCTTGTTGAAAAAAATATAAAAAGAATTGTCTCGATAGACATACAGCCTCCAAGAGCAACCACAATTTTTACAGTGAGGATATTATTTGACAAACAAAGCTATGTCTATCAAAGCTTCAAACCAGAGGTGCTGACAAAGGTAAAAGTAGACCTGCAAAAAGAGCTGAACAACCAATGGTTTATCAACCGAGTTGAACTACTTGCAATCGACCTCCAACCAGCTGACTGGCAGAACATCCAAAAGGTAAATTGGTAAAACACAATCTCGCCCAATTTATTTCCTCGACCACAAAAGAGCATTTTGATATACTCCCTCGCCGAATGTGAAATCAAAGTTTTTGACAAATGCCACCTGATTCAGGAGTAAAGAGTAATATGGATTACAGAAGAATCATCCCCTGCTTGGACGTAAAAGATGGCCGATTGGTCAAAGGCATAAATTTCATTAAGCTAAAGGACGTCGGCGACCCCGCCGAAAACGCCGCCGCTTACAGCGAGGCAGGTGCTGATGAACTCGTCTTTCTCGACATCACAGCAACCATCGAAAAAAGAAAAACACTTCTCGACGCTGTCAAAAGAACCGTAGAAAGAGCTTCTGTGCCGTTAACCGTTGGCGGAGGTATCACAAATTGTAAGGCAATCGAAGAGCTTATGGATTTAGGCGTTTCAAAAGTATCAATCAACACCGCAGCCGTCCGCAATCCTGATTTCGTCAAAGAAGCCGCCGACGAGTTCGGCAGCGATAAAATCACTATTGCAATAGATACAAGCAGCAATTCCGAATTACCGTCGGGCTTTGAAGTTATGGTAAAGGGCGGCACCGCCGGAACAGGAATAGACGCTATCCAGTGGGCAAAAAAAGTTGAGGATTTAGGCACCGGTACTATCCTGCCGACAAGTATGGATACCGATGGCACACAAGCCGGATACGATATCCCAATGACAAAAGCGATTGTCGATGCCGTCGCTCTACCGGTAATCGCATCCGGCGGCGCCGGAACACTGGAACATTTATACCAGGCCATTGTTGATGCTGGTGCCGATGCCGTCCTGGTCGCCTCAATTGCACATTTCGGCAAGTACTCTATAAGGCAAATGAAAGAGTACTTGGCCCAGCGACAAATACCGGTAAACCTTTGACCCGATGCTCCCCTTTTATGATACATCGCAAAACGACAGTCTTTGCCGTCGATTACTCTGCACATTCCCCGCAGAAAACCCCCTTTAGATAATTTCCAAAAGTCATTGCACAAATTGGCCGATAGGAGGGTGATGATTCAAAGTTGTCTCAGTATTGCATCCGGAAAAGAGTTGGCGATGTTTAGTAAATTAGAAAAAAACAAGTTACCTTTGAACTTCAAGCCATTCAACATCCGTTGGTACCCAAGTAATAGAAGCTGTGCTAACAAGGGCAATCGCAGGGCTAAGCCTCAACAGATGCCGCCGTTGATGGTCCGCAAGCCCGAGTGGCGCCGATAACTCCTCTCGCAATATCACATTGTCGCAAACAAGACAACACCTCCCCTTGGTAACTTTCTTGCGCTTCGGCCAAGGTCAGGGGCTATATACTATTTGGCAATAGTTGTGTGTACGGCGTCGAACATTCTTATTCCGCCGGTCTCCAGCTGGAGGATTAGGCCCTTTTCGGGGTCTATTCCGATGCAGTTGCCGGTAAATTTTCTGTTATTATAAATGAGCGTTACTCTCTGATTTAACAAGGTGCTCAACTGGCGCCAATGGTCCATTACTTTTTTGCTGTTTTTCTCTGCGATTTTGAGCCAGTGGTCCAACGAGGAAAGTAATCTTTTCGCCAGCGAGATACGGTCGCATATCGAGCGACTTTCGATGTCGATGCTTGTTGCGGTTGCTTGTAGTTCGTATGGGAAAGAGTTTTTCTCCTGGTGGCAGTTTATTCCTATGCCGACGATGTAAGCGGTGCAGTCATTAACTGTTTTTGACTCGACCATGATACCCGCTACCTTCTTGCCGTTTAGGATTATATCGTTTGGCCATTTGATTTTTGCCTGGCTGTCGGCGATTTTGCCGACGGCCTCGGCAACGGCTACGGGGCAGACGAGTGAGAGCAGTTCAGGATTACATTTGCAAACAGTTAAAAGGATTGAACAAAGAATACTATCTGCTCGGCCGCCGTGCCATTTGGCACCTGCCCTGCCCCGGCCGGCGGTTTGCTCTTCGGCGAAGATTGCCAGGCCATCGTTTTCTTTGTTTTTTGCGTATTCGGCGGCGATGTCATTTGTGCTCGATGTGCGATTATAAACAAGGATTTTCCTGCCGATACGTTTAGTACTTACTTTTATCTTGTCAGGGTCAAGATAGTCGTTCTTTGGGCATGCCATAGGTTACCTATCGAGGGCAATATCAGCCGCTGCTGCTGAGTGAGTGATTGCACCGACGGCGATTCTATCGACACCGCACTGGGCGATAGCTGAAACACTGTTTAATGTTATATTTCCTGAGGCTTCAAGAAGGGGCTTTTTACTTTTGCCGCACATTTCATTTCGCATTTCGACCGCGTGTTTTAACTGCCACTGACCCATATTGTCAAGCAATACGATATCAACGCCCGGAATTTCCAATACATA
>CAZTWR010000188.1:0-4034 GCA_964618055.1 uncultured Pirellulales bacterium
CTGTACCTGTACTCACTTGCATTTCTCCTTGACTCTGTTTAAAGAGCAACTAATTGATATCTCTGCTTTCATTTATCGGGAGGTACTATCGAGAGATGAAATAATATCCCCGTTTTTAACTTGCGCTATTAGAGCACAATAATTAAAATATGCAACAAATAAATATCGCTTTACCATAAAAAATAGACCTCAAAATCGCATCGAAAGGCCGGAAACCCGCCTTTCTCCGTGAAATCAACGGATTATTTAACTTCCACCGACGCTTGCGGATTGAAAGGATTGGTCCTGATGGCAAGAGAAAAAAGATATGGGTAACTACTCTTAAGATGCTCCATATAAGATAGCCATTCACGCACAAGCAGTCCGTATGCCCTCTTTATGTCCCCAGCCAGATGGTCATAGTCGGTATCAGGCAGCTCGTGGACAGTTTCCCTGTGTGATAGTTCCTCTGCCAGATGGAACACCGCCCAGAGAAGTTCCGTGAACTCCTCGTGCTCCAGAAGATTCGGGTTCTCCAGCAGGCGAAGCAGAAAAGCTCTTTTACCGATGATAAAACTTCGCATCTCCTCGAGGTTGCCCTTATGAATATCAATCTTAAATTCCCGGTCCTGAAGAATCTCTTCCATCTTGTCAAAGTGTTCCGGCGACCACTCATTATCGACAATCAGGTGCCTGCCGAAACTCTCAGCTTCAGCGTCAAAAGCCCAGAAATACTTCAATAAAGGCATACCTGCCTCACTGAAAAAGGCGCCGATGACCATATTTAGCTTCTTGAGCATCGCTCTCTTTTCTCGCTCGCTGAGCACTTGGTGTATAATCAGCGTAACAAGCAGCACCTCGATAAATACGAATGCGACATCACCCAGCAGATATATGAATATATGGTGTGCATCACGAAAAATTATAAAATGCAGAACATAGAAAACCACCGACAGGATGACCAATAACAAGCCCAAAAGAATCCGTTGATAAAATGGCCATATCTTCATATTTATCCTCTCATTTTATGCTTTCGAGGCATCGAGCCAGTCCTCGAGGTTCTTCGCAAGAATAACAACGTCCTTTTTATTCATAATATGCTCGATTATCGCGGGTTTTACCTTAAGTTTCAGCATCGCCTTATGTGCTCTCTTCCAGAGCTGCGCCTGCTTAGGCTTACTTTCGGCAAGGTAAAGCTGGCTCACTAATTCCTGCAGCCTGTTCAGCGTTATCGCGTCGAGATTGTCATAATATCTCGAAATAACGTCCCGCTGATAAGCTGAATATTCTTTCTTGGCCATTTTAACTCGATTACCTCAAAATCATCTCTTTGTCGCTTCTTTCTTGATTTCCTGCTTGTCCTGAGCAGGATTGTAAATCGTCAATCGCTAATTGTAAATCACAATTTCCCCTTACGCTCTTAAGTTCCTTCGCTCTTATGCACTTGTGCTCTGTCTCCGAGCCACGAGGGCCGAGCGACGAAACTATTGCGGCCTCGCCAGCTTGCCCTGTGGGAACTGCGCAAATTTCCCCTTTACTCTTTGGCTGTAATCGACAATAATACTACCCCATGAAAAAATCCCTTTCACATCTGCCAAAGCACAAACAGGTAGCCGGAAGAGTGAAGGTATTACAGAAACTAACCAATAAAATTTGTAAAAAGAAGATAGAAAGCTTTGGACAATGCTAAGCTTACACAAGAAATGTATGGACAGGCTTGTTGAAAAAGTCGGTGAAGCTCTTAAGGATGTCAAAGTAATACACCAAAATCTCTTAGATCATGAATCAACTTCAAATGTTTTAGCTTGTGAAAAAATACTTCCGACAACTGGCTTGAGAGATAAATTAGAGGATTACATTGGAAGTACCCCTATTTACGAGTTTTTGTTTATAACGATTAGTAAAGAACTCTCAGAAAGCTACGAATATACGGAAGAATCAGCACCTAAACCTCTATCGGAGGTTAAGGGGTATGAAGATACGAATAGTGTTGCTAAAAGGTTAGTAGAACAATTCAATTCACTTCCGTGGGAATATACTATTTCTATTCAACTCAATGAATGTCTCAAGAATCTTCTAACAGACTTTGCACCTTTCGCAAAGTTCTGCAAAATCATAAATTTGGTTCAGCCAACTCCAGAGTTTATGAAGACCTATCCGCTCAAATCAGGTATAAAGCGTAGGGATGAACAGATAGGAATAGGAAATGTCGGTTTGTTTTTCTCTTTTAATAATGTGGAGCCATGGGACCAAAAAATTCCATGCATTCAAATTGTCACACAGGGATTTATCGATTGCTATGGTTACACCGAAACAGTCAAAAATGTGATATCAATTCTAAAGAGCTTTTTTGGATTTTGTTTTGCTTTTAGGATACTGAATGTTAAAAGTGAGTCTTCTTATAGTGTAATCCCTCAAAAAAAGAGAGGTTATGTACACAAAAAAGTCGGGGACAAATGGAAAATCGAGACAGCCTTTGAACTATCTACGGATTTGTCAGAAATAGTTAACTCGCTTAATATCGACTACTCAGGTAAAGAACACTCAGACCCAAAATTACATGATCGAATTAAAACCGGCTTCGTTACTATTATTTCCTTATTAAACGAACAAAAAAGAGCAAGGAATCTTCTTTTAGCAAGTGAATGGCTTTTTGATAGCTACTGCGGAAGCAATGAGCTCCTTTCTTTTGTCCAAGCAATAATAGTACTGGAAATACTTCTCGGAGATAAATCAGAGTCTGACCTCATGGGATTAACTGCTCTTCTCCGTAATCGTTGTGCTTACTTGATTGGTAAAAGCCAATCACAAAGAGACGAAATACTGAAGCTTTTTGGGGAAATCTATGAAGTTAGATCAAGGATTGTCCACGGTGGTAAAACACGCTTGAACTCAGACGAAAAAGAACTTTTAAGACAACTTAAATGGATATGTAGGAGAGTAATTGCTGAAGAAGTAATCTTATTTATGGCAGATAAAAAGAAAATAACCACTGAATTCTGACTACTGTATTCCGTTCCGGGGGAAATTAAAGATGTCCGGCCACAAAATTTCAAATCTGTGTAAATCAATGTCTGATTATAAAACCACTGAAACCGTATTTGAAGGTATACTTACCCCCAATTCCCCCAACTTCCAATGAATAATCTTGCCCGTAAGTTTTAACCTTTTAGCTTTGGTTTTGCACTTTCAGCTTTAACTTTTAAATTTCCTAATCTCGGCCTCCGCCAGCTTGCCCTGCGGGCTTACCCTGTGGGCACTTTGCAATCAGTGTTGAGCCACCACTCACCCCAAACCTTGATTCTTAAAGCAGTCCATAAGTATATACGCATATACTAATATACTTATATCTCTGTACAAAATTCCCTGTTAATCTGGGCCATCTGCGCCTAATTTTTCTCTTCTTTCTGTCCGCTGTACGCTAAACGCTGCACGCTATTTTCGGTGTCCAAAATTTTTGAATATTTTCAAACATTTCTGTATAGTTTTTGAATATTTCTGTATGGTTTTTGTACGTTTCTGTATAGTTTTTGAACGTTTTCGAATATTTTCGAACGTTTCCCTCTAAACCCGCGCCGTTGACCCCTTAGAAGCCATTTTACGAAAAGACCCCCTTGAATTTTCAACTTGCCCGATTAGCCCATTTGCGCTATTTTTAATCAGTTTCGCCCTCACCAATTCGCCTTTTTGTGGCTTTTTACCCATATTTTCAAGGTGGACCATAAAGTACCTTTCGCTTCTGCCTTTGCACTGACCATCGCTATCTTCCACCAGAATTTCAACTGTTTCGCCAACAAACTGCTGCCGGAATTTATAGCCTAATTCAGCCTCCAGCTCCCGCAATATTTGCGACCGCTTCTTTATAACTTTATTGTTTACAGTACCTTGTAGGCCTGCCGCAGCCGTGCCCGCCCGTTTCGAAAAGCTAAAAACGTGCATTTTTGCAAAGCCTGCTTCCTTTGCCAGCTCAACAGTTGCTTCGAAATCAGCGTCCGTTTCTCCCGGAAAACCAACGATGACATCAGCGGTTATGGCAGGCCTATCGAGCCGGCTTT
>CAZTWR010000189.1:0-3075 GCA_964618055.1 uncultured Pirellulales bacterium
AAGATTTAGAGAAAGTGGGATTAAGAAAATATGAGTTTTTTTCAGCAATGCTGCGTTGTGTGGTTAGAAACGTAGATAAAGGCTATATCTCAAAGGAAGTTATAAGAAAAATCATAGATGTATTTGTTCAAAATAGTCTTATTGGTGGAGACCAAAGTTACGAGCAGACCGTTGAGAAATTCGAAGAAAAATATGGCGAACTGCCGCCAAGTTTCATCGTTTTCTCTCCTACCCAAATATGTAACTTAAAATGCATTGGCTGTTATGCATCTTCAGCAGCAAATACTCCGGCCACGATACCTTATCCTTATGTAGATAGGATAGTAAGTGAGGTCCGTGACTGCTGGGGCAGCAGGTTTATAACTATCAGCGGTGGCGAGCCATTTATGTATAAGAGCGAAGGTAAAACCCTCCTTGATATCTATCAAAAATATAACGATATGTTCTTCCTCACATATACCAACGGTACGGTTATTAACGAAGAAGTTGCTCAAAGACTTGCAGAATTGGCAAATATCACGCCGGCAATTTCTGTTGAGGGTTTTGAGGAAGAAACTGATAACAGGAGAGGTGCTGGCACATACAAAAAGATTCTCAACGCATTTGAATGTCTGAGACAAGCAGGCGTGCCTTTCGGTATTTCTGTCACATCAACAAGTAAAAATGCAGATGTACTATTGACCGACGAGTTTTATGATTTTTACTTTCAGGAACAAGGTGCCTCTTATATGTGGCAATTCCAGCTGATGCCGATTGGGCGGGGCAAAGACGAACTCGATTTAATGGTTAAGCCCGAACAAAGAGTTCAGCTTTTTAGAAAATGGGAAAAACTACTCAGTGAAAAGAGATATTGTATGGCTGATTTCTGGAACAGCGGCGTGCTCTCAAGAGGATGCATCGCTTATGGTCGTAGTGGCGGATATATCTATATCGACTGGAATGGCAATGTAACACCCTGTGCCTTCATTCCTTACTACGTTGATAACGTTTATGATTTATATAACAACGGGAAAATCCTCTCTGATGCATTGTTCTCTGATTTTATGAAAAACGGCCGAAAGTGGCAGAGAGAATATGGCCTCGACAATTGGAAAAAACCAAAGAACTGGTTAATGCCCTGCTCCATAAGAGACCATTACGAAATCTTCAGAAATTCAGTTTTACCAAAAGATGCAAAACCCGAAGATGAAAAAGCCAAAGAAGCTCTGGAATCTGATGAATACTTCGAGGTACTAAAAAAGTTTGACGAAGAACTGGAAACTTTAACTGAAAAAATCTGGGAAACGGAATATTTAAATGTATAATGAACACACAGTTGGCTGTGTAACCTTTAAAATTTAAAATTTTTTCAGCAAAGCCATAAGTGTACGGTTTGTCCCAAGGCTTGTTTTGGAGGATTTCTTCCAATTATGTCAAACAGTTACAGTTCCCTCTGCGATGATTTTTATCTCGATATGCACATCAACACTGAGTTGGACCTGCCGAGGCAGCGCGACACCATTTTAGCCTTTTTCGAGCGGATACAAAAGCAATTCCCTTCCATGGGCTGTTTCTTCCGACGCGAAAATAACGAGTACTGTTTAGAAGAAGACCGCAACAGCGGCCAATACCGCTGGATTACCCTCGAAATAGACCGCATCGGCTCTGGAGTAGTCAACCCCTCAAACTTTGAAGATGCCTACAACCAGGACAGATTAGTAATCGAACTGGTGCCCTATATGCTCAGCGTAAATCACCTTGATATCGATTCCTTGGATGTTACTTTTGCTATGGATTTCGATTATGCAGGCAGCCATGATGAGGTTATTGCCGAGGCACTATTCGGTTCAACTGCCTTTAACTGCCTTCTGGATTTACCAGCAGCCAGGCCTATTGCGTTTTCCCCCGCTGTGGTGGTAGCCATCTCCGACGACTGTCGTACACAAGGCAGAATAAGCGTAGAGTCAAAAACAAGCATCTATGAGCCTGAGGGGAAAAGACAAGTTATAGATGAGGCAATAAGTTTGTCTTTTACAATCCGTCAATACCCTTCAAGCACAGAAAAATTTGATGCACTAAAATCTTTTGAAAATCAATGTCGGCTGGTTGAAGAACTAACGGCTGAAAAAATAGTCCCGAACTTTGTCCAGCCACTAACTAATGTAATTGCACAAAAACGATTAACATAGGCTACAGGAAGAATATTAGAATGGCTATTGAAGCATCGATAAGTAAATTCAAAAAGAACAATCTGAAAATTTATATCATCGTTCTGGTTGGCATTTCAATTTGGTGTGTATACGATGGTTATTTTAATGAAGACTGGATAAAAGAACACACCAATCCCGACAACACTCCGCAGCCTTATCTGGTTTTTAATCAAAAGGCACCTTATTACTTTATTGGTGCCGCAGTGCTTCTGGGTGCGTATTTATTTGCAATTAGGAATAAAAAACTCACTGCTGATGAAAATGAACTTATTATTAGCAAAAAAGAAAGAATTTCCTATGATTCCATACAAAAAATAGATAAAACCAACTTTGACTCGAAGGGCTTTTTCCTAATCACATATAAGAATAAGGACGGCAACGAAGTTAGTCGCAAACTAAGTGATAGAACCTACGATAACTTGGCGGCCATTTTGGATACACTCGTAGCAAAAATTAGTTGAAATTAGCAAAATAAAATCTAAAATTTAATCAATTAACCGCAATAGACTATGTTGGTAAGCTGTTGCGGTTTATCTTTGGAGTCTTTGATGATATATTCGGGGAACAGACACAAATGAATTCCTGTATTGTCGGATTACAGTGGGGTGACGAAGGCAAAGGCAAAATTATCGATATCCTTGCCGGGCAAAGTGATATCGTCGTCAGATACAGCGGAGGTGCCAATGCCGGCCACACCGTTGTTATAGATGACAACAGGTTCGCTTTACACCTCTTGCCCAGTGGTTCGGTTCGGCCGAATATTGTCTGCGTAATCACAAATGCCGTAGTGGTTGACCCCGATACACTTCTGAAGGAAATTGAGACACTGGCCCAAAAAAATATTACGCTAACAAAACGCCTCCTTATAAGTGAAAATGCCCATGTC
>CAZTWR010000189.1:3085-4001 GCA_964618055.1 uncultured Pirellulales bacterium
CTCGGCAAAAACAGAATCGGCACAACCATTCGAGGCATCGGTCCTTGTTATGCAGATAAGGTCGGCAGAAGCTACGCTGTCCGTATGTCCGATTTCAGGAACCTCGAAAAGCTCAAAGACAAGCTGCAAACCATTGTCGAATACAAAAACAAAATCTTTTCAGCCCTTTATAACGCTAAGCCGATAAGCACCGACGAAATCTTCAAAAAGTGTAAATCTTACGCTGATAAACTCCTGCCATTCATAACTGACACAACCGAATTTCTGCACAAATCGATTGTCGATGGTAAATCTATCCTTTTTGAAGGCGCGCAGGGAGCGCTATTAGACTTGGATCACGGCACTTTTCCGTATGTAACCAGCTCAAACTCAAGTGCGCTTGGTATGTCAGCCGGCTGCGGTGTGCCAGCTAAGATGGTAGATAAATTCATCGGCGTAGCTAAGACCTATACAACGAGGGTCGGTGCTGGCCCTTTCCCCACAGAACAGGATAACGAGGTCGGTCAATATATTCGTGACAAAGGACGCGAATACGGCACTACCACAGGCCGGCCCCGCCGATGCGGCTGGTTCGATGCTGTAGCAGTATCCTACGCCGTAACCATCGGTGCTATCGATTCGATGGCTTTGATGCATCTTGACACCCTCACCGGCCTAAAAGAAATAAATATTTGCAGGGCATATAAAATTAACGGAAAAGAAACTACCTTCTTTCCTGCAAATACAGCCAGACTCTCACAGGCAAATCCCATTTATGAAACTGCTCCCTGCTGGGAGGAAGACATAACCGAAGTAAAGGATTTTCACGATTTGCCTACCAACGCCCAAAACTTTATTTGCCTTATTGAAGAAATGGTCAAAATACCCATCACAATTATCGGGGTTGGACCAGAACGAACCCAGACGATATTTAGAT
>CAZTWR010000190.1:0-2147 GCA_964618055.1 uncultured Pirellulales bacterium
TCTTCCTGTTTTCTGGGATTAATCATGCTTAAATCGAGAGCACATACCAAATCATAGGCGATAGGACGTTCGAATTTTATTTTATAAATTTCCCAGTCAATGCCATTGGTTAATACTACCCAAGGTATCCCATGATTAGCACCGTAACCAATTGCTTGACGTAAATGGTTTTCTTTTAGGTTTAAACCAATGGCTTTTACTTCGATAAGATATTTTATTTTACCCTCTAGCTTTACAGCCAGATCACAGTATGTCCCTCTTATAGCCTGTTCGCTTGTTATCTCGGTATATTTATCAAACCCAAATATCCCAGCAAGCATATCAGTGATGATGGTTACCGTATCAGATTCATTTACATCCCTATCTTTCGCTGTCTGCAGTACTCTTTGGTATTTTCCAATTTCCTTTGTAAGACGGTCCGATACCTTTTTTGGAATCTTTACCATTTCAATCTCCTTTTATCTTGCTTGTGTTCTAACATAATAATACCTGTGGCGGCGCTATACAACATGAATTTTACTGATTTTATGCCTGGTTTATGCTAATGTCAACCCTGTGGTGAGCATGTCGAACCCAAAGAAATTTGGGTTTAGGGGCGGCTCGTTCTAAGCACCAGACTGATTAAAAACAAACAACAGATGATAACATTAGGGCTGAGTTTCCGAGGTGCCATCCTGCGGGCCCGAGGTAGACTCAAGACTATTGTTGGGACTTTTTTTTGTCAGGAAAGTAAGTCAATCCATATACCTTCGGCAATTCGACATCGTCCGGATGCACCACGGGATGTTTCTTTCGGACGTCCTTAACCACTTCGGCGAGTTTTCTATATGTGACCGGTGGTTCATCGCATTTAATCGCCAAATGATTTGCCAGAGATACTTTTTTTGCATCACAATCAGTGAAGCCTAGATCAGCAGCGAATCTTTTTACCTGTGCGAACCATGGTCTTGACCGATCAAAGACTGACTCAAAGCTTCTTCGCTTTGAGCAAATATTAGGCGGAAGAATGTCCTCATTGAATACGCAATCAAGGAAAACGCCAAGTGGGAACGATTCTTCAAACGACCCGCCACAGTGTCCGTTTGTATACGTAACTAACGGTTCAATAGGGATACGTAGTTCGTATGTCAGGTTGGTGAACAATCCTTGATTTTTGCATTTTTCAACAGACATGATGGACTCAGGGTCGTTGTCATATGTTATTATTACGGGCCGATTGTGACTCAGCGTGAGCTTGAGAAGACGAAGTGCAGCGCGAAGATTGCCGTGGCCGTTGTAGTTGGCGATCTTCACTCCGAGTGCATCAAGATCGATCACATCAGTCATGAGTATAGGAATTGCAGTCTCTTCTGATTCTCCCTCGACGAAGAGGAAGATACATTGCTCGAGCGCTGCCCGAGCCATGACCGCCTCTTGATGAAGATCAGATATGGCCATGTCGCGTGCGACATCTTCCCAACTCGTGCTCATGACTCTTTATCCCCAACATAATATACAACACTTTACGCCTGAGGCGTATAAATTTGTTAGGAGTTTAGTATATGGGGGGAGGAAATAGAATGTCAAGAACTACTAAACTCGTATCTCGCATCTCGTGAAGCGTATCTCGTGTGGATTCCTGCCTGTGCAGGAATGACCCTCCGTCGCCCTGTGGGCTTTGGAGGGCAGGCGGGCTTGGGGGGTAAATGGGTTGAAATATTATACGGCGACGGTATAATTTAAAAACCGAGGCCGGTACGGCACAAATATTCGTATCAGCTGAATAAGAGAACGAGTTTTGGAGACTTACGATGATTAAGGTTCTGATTACAGACAAGCTTGCACAGGAAGGAATTGATTTGCTCAATTCAACAGACGGCGTTAAAGCCGTTGTTAAAACCGGAATCAGCGAAGACGAGCTTGCTAAGATTATCGGTGAATACGACGGCCTGATTGTCCGAAGCGGCACAAAAGTTACAGCTAAAGTCCTGGCCGAGCCTGGAAAGCTGAGAGGAATTGCCCGGGCCGGCGTCGGCGTAGATAATATCGACATCCCGACAGCCACCAGGAAAGGAATCCTCGTTATGAATACGCCGGGCGGCAATACCCTCAGTGCCGCAGAGCATACAATAGCTTTGATTCTTGCAATGAGCCGTAACGTTGTCCCT
>CAZTWR010000190.1:2157-3992 GCA_964618055.1 uncultured Pirellulales bacterium
TAACAGCTTAAAGGGCGGTGCCTGGGACAGAAAAAAATATATGGGAAGTCAGCTCAATGGCAAGGTCCTCGGCGTTATAGGCCTGGGCAGAACAGGTATGGCTGTGGCGAAAATAGCAAAAGGCCTTAATATGAAAATCCTCGGCTATGACCCCTTTGCTGCAACTGCAGCGGCAGAAAAACTCGGAATTGAAGTAACCGACAACATCGAAAGTATCTTCAAGGAAGCTGATTATATCAGCGTTCACGTGCCGAGAAATGAGCAGACGCTGAATATGATTGACGCCGAACAAATCAAAATGATGAAACCCACCGCCCGATTGATTAACTGCGCCAGGGGCGGGATTATTAATGAAGATGCACTCTATAATGCACTTGCCGAAGGCGCAATAGCCGGTGCTGCTCTGGACGTTTACCCTATGGAGCCGCCGGAGAATACTCGCTTCACTAAGTTTGAAAATTGCCTTGTTACGCCGCACTTAGGCGCCAGCACTGAGGAGGCACAGCTCGAGGTTGCCCTCGAAGCTGCTCAAATCCTTGTTGATGCTATCAAGGGCGGCCCGGTCAGAAACGCAATCAACGCACCATCTATTGTTGGAGCTATGCCGCCGGTTGTGCGCCAATATAGTGAGCTTGCTCAGCGAATCGGCACACTCGTCAGTACCCTTGCGGTAGGCCGTATCAGGGATGTTGAGGTCCAGTATCGCGGCTCAATTGCCGAAATGGCTGTCGAACCGATTACTCTTGGCTTTCTAATCGGCTTATTGGGCCGACATTTCGATATGCCCTTAAATATGGTCAATGTTGCTGTCCTGGCAAAAGAACGCGGCATAAGCATCGACGAAACGAAAAACACCGAGGCCAAGGACGTTGCCGCAAGTTTCAGTGCCAAAGTCGTTACCGATAAGGTTACACGCACCGTAACCGGCTCAGTCTTCGGGCAGAGGCTACTGCGAATCATTGAACTTGACGGCTTCAACATAGAGATGACCCCACAGGGGGCGGTTCTGGTCATCTTTAACGACGACAAGCCCGGCGTCATCGGTGCTGTAGGAACCGTCTGCGGTAAGCATAACATCAATATATGCACGATGGGTGTCGGACAGAAACCTGAGGAGCAAAAAGCTGCTCTTGCTGTCAGTCTCGACAGAGAACCCGACGCAAAAGCCGTTGAAGAACTCAGCAAACTTGAATTCGTAAACGAAATTTATGTCTGCAAGCTGGACTGATTCGGCTCTGGAGTTTTTGGTATGGCAGTGAGGAAAGGGTACTCATCGGGGCAATTGAGCTTTGCGTTTGAGCAGAAGCAGGCTAATAAAGCTATGGTAAAGGCCAAAAAGACGAAAGCTAAAAAAACTAAAGCCAAAAAAGCAAAGGCAAAACCGGTAAAAAAGACAAGGCAAAAGACCAAATCAAAAACTTTGACTGCTAAGAAAAGAACCAGGACAGCGAGTAAGCGTAAAAAGGCAATTGCTAAGACGAAGTTCAAGACTTCCAGCAAACACAAGAAGGTCGCGGTTGCCGCTACCGCTGAGTCGATGGCCGCCAAGCAGCGAAGCATAAGTATCAGCGAGTTTTTTGCCAAGAACAGACACCTTCTCGGCTTCGATAACCCACGCAAAGCATTGTTGACTGCCGTCAAGGAAGCGGTTGACAACTCGCTCGATGCCTGCGAGGAAGCACATATTCTGCCGGATTTGCTAATCAATATAAAGCCTGTTGCTGATACCTGCGGCAAAGCTAACAGGTTTGTATTAACCGTCGGGGACAATGGACCTGGAATAGTAAAGCAGCAAATCCCAAACATCTTCGCCCGGTTATTGTACGGCAGTAAGT
>CAZTWR010000191.1:0-3926 GCA_964618055.1 uncultured Pirellulales bacterium
TGATCCCTTTGTAGTGATGTTTTCTGTTCCATTTGCATTCACCGGCGCCATATTAGCTGCATTTATAGGAGGCTATCACATAAGCATTGTGGTATTCCTCGGACTTCTAATGTTAATAGGTATTGTAGTAAACAATGCAATTGTGCTCGTCGATTATATTAACATTCTTCGAGCCCGAGGATTAGCACTAAACGAGGCTATCAAACAGGCAGGCCAACATAGACTAAGACCTGTCCTTATGACCGCCTTTACCACCATTTTTGCTCTTATTCCATTGGCCTTTGCCAGGGGACAGGGCTCGGAAATATGGAACCCATTAGGGCTAACCGTTATGGGAGGACTTCTGGTGTCGACATTGGTGACGCTGGTTCTGGTTCCAACTATATACAGTATATTTGAAACGCATGTTAAAAAAAGCTCTTTGTGAAAGGTGTGCTAATGAAACTCGTGATGATTTGTTATAACGAAGCGATAGACGATGAAGTCACTGAACTTCTCGGACAGGCGGATGTAAAAGGTTATACTAAGTGGACAAAAGTTCTCGGCAAAGGACAAACCAGCGGTCCGCACCTGTACAGTCATATCTGGCCTAAAGCCAACAATGTTTTAATTACGGTATTGCCTGAAGAAATCGCTACCACGATTTTCAAAAGGGTCCGGCAGATGCGAAAAAAATTAGGCCCGGAAGGATTAAAAGCATTTATGTGGGAGATTGAAAACACTACCTAAAGGTGATTTGAATACTGGCTTTTTGCTCTATAAGTGGTTTTGGGGCTGCAAGTTAACAAATAGTACAAATTTTTTTTGTTTTCGAAAAATTTTCTGGCCAAATCATTCCTAAAAGTAGATAATAGTCTTGATTCACATTTGGTGCAATGAAAGGGGGTAAAAATATGGAAACTACAGCAAACTATAAACCGAATGTTGAAGTTGTTTCCGACGCCGAGAGCCTTGCACAGAGAAGCATTACACTTTTCATTGGGGATGCGGGAAAGGCGATAAAAGCAAAAGGCACCTTTTACGTCGCGATATCCGGTGGGCATACACCCAGGCGTTTTTTTGAACTGCTCAGCGAAGCGCCAAAAGCAAAAGCTCTGCCTTGGGACAGAATACAGTTATTCTGGGTTGACGAGCGGTACGTTCCGCCGGATTCACAATGGAGCAATTACAAACTGGCCGCTGATACTTTTTTAGCTAAAGTTGCCATCCCTGAAGAAAACGTACACAGGATACCAACAGAATACAGCGATTTCAGGGCTGCGGCTCAGTGTTATGAAGAAACGATTCGAAGGGTTTTTGGTTTACAGGAAAATCAGGTCCCCGAATTTGACCTCATTGTGCTGGGCATGGGTACCGAAGGACATACTGGTTCGCTGTTTCCCAATAGCTACGCACCTTTTGATACGGAAGATTTGGCGTGTGTTGTTTATGTCTTGGATGAGAAGCAAAATCGCATAACCTTGACGCATCCGGTTTTATGTGCTGCATCTCACTTGGCTGTATTGGTTGCAGGAGAAGAAAAGGCTGGTATTTTGAAAGAGGTTTTAACTCATGAGCCGGACGAAGTGCAGTACCCCATTCATACTCTTTGGCCCATCCTTGATAAAGTTACGTGGCTGGTAGATAGTAAGGCAGCAAAATTCCTGTCATCGGGGTGATTCGGGTTGGGGGGATGAGTTCCCAAACTCCTTTTATTGCGTTTGGGGTCTGAATGTGTATTCCGCTTCGTGCACAAGGGATGTGAATTCTTATTTGTTATTTTCCCTTCCCGGTTTTGCCGCCAATCAATAATATCGGTGCGGCTATTGCTATAGACGAATATGTTCCTATGATGATGCCGAAGCCAATCGCAAAAGTAAATCCTCTCAGAGCCTCGCCGCCAAAGATATACATTATCAGTACAACTATAAATGTCGTGAAAGACGTTAAAATAGTTCTGGAAATAGTCTGGTTGATGCTGTTGGTAATTATCTGTGGATTAAGCCGCGCCTTTTTGCGATTTTCCCGGATACGGTCGAAAACAACAATGGTATCATTAAGCGAGTACCCGATGAGCGTCAGGAAAGCAGCTATCATCGCCAGATTGATTTTGAAATCTCCGATTAGAAGGTTTTCACCAATTGGCGTTGCCGCGATATAGGTGCAGGCAGTAACAGCGCCGAGTGTGATGCATACATCATGCACCAGCGCTATAATTGCGGCAATGCCATAGTGAACATTCCCGAATCGAATCCAGATATAAGTGACAATTGCAAACAGAGACAAAACAATGGCAATCAAAGCTCGTGTTTTTGCCTCTGCGCCGACTGAGGGGTCTATCTGTGTTACTCGTGGCAGTGAGGTTTCCAGTTTGGTTGCAGCCAGGACCTTGGCAGTTTCATTTTCGACAAACCGTGTCCATTCATCCTCAGTTAATTCACGCAAGCTTGCCTCAGGCTCGACACTGATATAAATAAAAGATTTTACTGGCTGGTTCGGTTCCATTGTCGTCATATCTGAGCCGAGGATTTTATAGGGATACCAATCAAGGTTTTGCGTATCGGGCTTGAATCGCAAATCTGCCAATCTTCGACTGATTTCTTCCGCTGTGGCAGCTCTTTCTATTTTGCATTTAATCTTAGCGCCGCCCAAAAAATCAGTAAGTTCAGGGTAAGAACTTATAAGTTCTTCAGTTATTTTTTCCTGCGAGGTGATTTGCGGTTGAAGATTTTGCTGAATTTCCAGTTCGTCCGCAAAAGCAGTTAGTATTGCGGTATTAACAATCTCATCAACTTGTGGCTCTGTGATATCAGCATTTGGAAAAGCTGCACTGAGTACATTTTTTACCAGAGATTTGTTCACTTGGCTTGTTGTTATGACAAACTCAGCGGGGTTACTGTGTCGGGTCACAAGCAAATTGCTTAGTTTGCCGCCGAATTTAGCTTGCGCCTTTTTAATTGCTAAGGTTATAGTTTCGACAGTATGCTGGGGTTCCAACTCAGATTCAGGAAAAGTAACGGCAGCGGTAGTTTTATTTGTCTCGGTGGTGTTGATTTCATACTGTTCGTTTGATTTTCCGATGCTGTAAACATTTGCCGCCGCAAGGGCAGGGTTGTTCAAATTGATTCCCATTTGGTGTATTTTATCTTCCACCTGCTGTCTGGATAGTGAGACATCGTCTTTAAGTTTGATTTGGACGGAAGTTCCACCGGTAAATTCGATATCGTATTTATTGTTCTTAACATCATCTCTTGCAAAGAAAACAAAGAGACCCGCTGCAATAAGCAGAATTGATATGCAGAAGAAAACCGCTCTGGAGCCCATCCAGTTTATATTTGGCTTGTGTATGAGGCGGAGCATAACTAAGTGGTCTCTGATAATTCGCTTGGCTAATAAAAAATCGAAAATCACTCGAGTTACAAACAGCGCGGTGAACATACTCGAGACAATACCGAGCATAAGCACAATAGCAAAGCCCTTTATTTCTTCCGAAGCAACCCAGTAAAGAATCGCAGCGGTGATGAATGTAGTAAGGTTAGCATCAAAAATAGCTCTAAATGCTCGCTGGTAGCCATTTCTTACTGCTATTCTCAGGGATGAGCCTCGCTGCTGCTCTTCGCGGATTCTTTCAAAAATGAGAACGTTAGCATCAACGCTCATACCGATGGTTAGTATGATGCCCGCGATGCCGGGTAGCGTGAAAGTTGCTCGCAGCAACGCCATTGTCGCCAGCACAAAGAGCAGGTTCATAAGTAATGCCGCATCGGCGATTGAGCCGGCAAGAGTATAGTAAACCGCCATACATAAAACGACCACCACGAGGCCGATTAAACCGGCTTTGATTCCTTTATCACGATTATCGGCGCCGATGGACGGGCCTATCGTTTTTACTGAGATGGGTTGTTCTATCAGTCTGGCGGGCAAAGAGCCGGCGTTTAGTTTGTTGA
>CAZTWR010000192.1:0-3907 GCA_964618055.1 uncultured Pirellulales bacterium
GCGAGGAGCGTAGTGACGTGGCAATCTCAAAAATGTTTAGACACATTCAGCGGTCCAACGATTGGGATTACGGCCATACTTTGACTGCATCGAGCGTCTTGTCGAGGGGGCCCACGAGCAACCTAACGAGTTTCTTGCCCTCAGGATTCCTGTCGCTGTTGAACAGAGCGACCCAGTTGACACCATCGGCCCGGCGCACCAGGATAGCGTTGGTTCCAGGCATCCCTCCGGTGTGCCATGTCCTCCGTTTTCTCTTTTCTATCGGGAGAACCTCCCAGCCGCAACCGTAGTATTTCTTCGCTTGACGCTGGGCCGGGTGAGGTGTAAACATCCTCTCAACGCTCGTTTGGGTCAGAATATGGCTCCTCGATGGGTTATCGAAGTCTGCAGCGAGCCTCGCCAGGTCCGCGGCTGTTGCGATCCACATATACCTGCCTTCAAAGCGATTAAAGGCATAAGGATTGTATTCGAAGCCGTAGTATTTCACTTCCTTCGCAGCCAGGCCCTTCTCCTCCGTCTTGGCTAATTCCATATCAGTTATGCCGACAGGAGCCAGCACATTCCGCTTGATGTAATCCTCGTATGTCTCACCCGAGACTTCCTCGATGATTCTGCCGAGCATGTCATAGCCTAGGTTCAGGTACGACATTTCTGTGCCGGGACTAAAGTCGAGTCTTCGCCCCATCATGTACCGGACTACATCCTTCGGATAGGCATACTTGATTCCAAGCGCCTTGCCTATATTTCCATAACTAAACTTAGTATTGGCATGCCATCCGCCTCGATGATGCAGCAGGTCCTGGATTGTCACTTGACGAAGCCGAGGGTCGAGGGTCTCCCCGGCCTTTACATGCGGCGTGAAGTCCAGCGTCTCGTAGATCGAATCTGTCAGCCTCAGCTTCCCGCAATCAGCCAAATGAAGGACGCCGATGGCGGTAATCGGTTTCGTAAGGCTGGCGATTCGGAAGAGGTGGTCAGGTTCAATAGGTATCTGGTTGTCAATGTCTGCGAAACCGAATCCACGTGCGTATATTAGCTTTCCATTGCGTGTTATCGACACAGACCCACCGGGCACCTGATTTGTTCTCACAAACTCGACCATCAGACGGTCGATGCTCTCAAGCTCCTGCACTGCCTTACCGGTCAAGGGCACTTTGTGCGCGGGTTCACCACCCGAAGCAGCCAGGCAACCAACCAGGAAAATCGAGATAACCCAAAACCTTGTTCGCATTTGCTGTTGCCTCCATGTCTATAACTACCGATTATATCATTTCCGAATAATACTGTCGCCAAGGATAGTCACCGGTTTCTGTCGAGCTCTTGCGTAATACTGGATGCCCATCTCTCCAGCCTCCGGCACTGCCGTGCAACCTTCGATTGAAAGGTCATCCCGACCGGAGCACAGCGCAGTGGAGGGATCTGGCCATCGTATTACTTCTAAATTCTCAATTCTACATTCTGAGTTCCACTATCGCCTCTCGTCCGTCTTCCGTCGTCTGTTATCTCTCTTGTTTCTTCACCCGATATATCTGTTCTTTCTCGCTCCAGTAAAGTTTGTTTTTATTTGCCCTCCACCACGCCTGCCATTCGTTCTCTGTCAGCACAAACGCCGAGCTTACCAGCAATACATCCTCATTTATCGGCTGGGATTTTATCCAGTCCTTCCACTCCCGTTCAATCTCTGCAATTGATTTACCGTAGACCTTCTGCAGTGTAACCGAGCTGTCCTGGTTGTCTCTTACCGCGCTAATTTGCCTTACGAAATTTTTGAAATGTCCTTTTTTATGGAGAAACAGCATCAATGACCTCGCTGCGCACACTTCTCGCATAGGGCTTGTAGCTGTTGGTGTCCTTGAATAGATAGACTTTGAGCGGCTGCTTTTGGCCGATTTCAAAGTACTCTCTGTTAAAATACTTGAAAAAACCCTCAAAGAATTGTTCGTAGTAATTGAGTGAAGCTGAATCAAGATTGCTGTAAATGTGAAAATGCTCCGTTTGCCTCTGGTTAGTCAGGATTTGCCGGATTAGATTCCTGTCGGTGCAAAACCTGTTGTACCTGTAGTGTATGAGAACCCCGAAAAACAGCATAAACGCTATAGATACGAGGATTACAAATGTTTGTGACGGCTTGATTTTTTTCACAGCTGCTCCGAATTGTCGGTTTACTTTGACGACTGTGACATGCGCAATACGAAGTACGAAAAAAGCCGGATTTACGACTTGATTTTAAGACAATCCTTCATAAAACAGCAATCGATGTATTGGCATTCGCCGTTTGACTTTCCAAAACAAGGCTTGTTGCCTTCTGCTTCTTGGATGGAGTGGATAAGTTCTGTTTTTTTCATTTTACCGTAGCTTATTCCGAGTGCTTTTGCTTTTTGTTTTACTTCGTTGACTTTCATATCGTGTCCCCTTGTCATTTTAACTTTAAAACTACACACTACCTAAAACCGAAGACAAGATGTAACAGTTGAATGCTAACCTATTTTATAACTTGAACTTGTATTTTTTTAGCCATTTTCTGCCGTTTTCTTTTCCGCCGGTTTATTGTCCTTGCCTCTGACTCGATTGGTGTGTCTTTTGAAGCTATTTGGATGGCTTCAAGTGCTGTGGCAGCGTATAAATCGGCTCCGATTTCCTGCCAGAGTCCCTCTGCACGGTTAAATAACCCGCCTGATACCATTATGCGCATATTGGGCCAGGCGTTTATATCTCTTATGGTGTCTATAAGTCGCCGAATGTCTGGTGCCTGTTTTGGGGTGCTGCCGTAGATTAGCAATATCTCGGGAGCGTATTCGTGTATGAATGCAAGGATATCGTCGTTTGTTAGGCCGCCGCCGAGGAATTTGACTTCCCAGCCGTCGCTTTCGAACAGGTCCGCCATTATTTGGGCTCCGAGCTCCTGCAGCTCGGCTTGGGCGCAAGAAATCACTATTTTCTTGTTTTTCCAGGGCTTACGTGGCAGCTTGTTCTGGAGCTGGTCCACAATTGTGCGGTTAATTCGGGTAGCTAAATGCTCCTGAGTGGTTGTAATCCTGTCTGAGCGCACTAAATGCTCGATTTCAGCCATAATAGGCCAGATTACGTTCAAATAGACGGAATTAGCGGGGGTGCCGGTTTGGAGGGATTCCTCTATGACGGCTCGGCAGGCCTTTCTATCACCCTTGAGTAAGGTGTCTAAATATCGTTCAAGAATGACATTTTTTACCATAATTTGGTCTCCAAATTCGTTTCTCAAATAATGTATATTGCCTATTTTCTCAATTTTGAGCGTCTATAGGAGCATAATGTTAAAATAGGCAATATAGATATCGGCGGGGGGTGAGAAAAAACTTTAGTTAAAATGGGTAATTTGCGGGGTTTGGGAAAGGAATTTTTCGCATCAAAACGAGCTGGTCCAATCGTAAAATGGCCTGAAAGGGGTCAACGGCGCAGGTTTATGAGCAAACGTTCGAAAATATTCGAAAACGTACAAAAACTATACAGAAACGTTCAAAAAAAGTACAGAAACGTTCGAAAACTGATGTAAAATCTTCGAAAATATTTGAAGATTTTGCAAGTGCACAAGAGCACAAGGCATAAGAGCACAAGGGGGCGAAAATTCAGCCATAAATTGCCTAAATTAACAGAGGGGTCGACAAGTTTAAGATTACACAAATAAAAATAAAATAAAAAACAGTACCCTCTTGACTACACGTCAACACAACAATATAGTTGTGTTTGTATGATACCCGATTTTGTAGATATCAGTGCACCGTGGAAAGTTTTACCTCCTGGAGTGCATGATGCAACACTTGAGGAGGTCAAAACTCGTTTCGCAGCGTCTGCACATCGGAAACATCTTTTTTCTGGATTTAAAAACGGAGTCATGGCTTTGTGTAAAGCGGGGTGCCGCAAAATTTTTCTC